>JAFAAT010000239.1 GCA_023426425.1 Bacteroidota bacterium
GTACACTCCGGAACTAAGCACTGGTAGCCTGACTCCATTCGCCAGGCCCGCCTGATCACCTTCGTAAATAGTGGCCACATATCTTCCGGTCAAATCCTTCAAATCAATTTTTACAAAATCAGCCTTCTCACCCAGCTGGATCAATATTCCGGTCTTCGCCGGATTAGGATACACCCTGAACGCGCTCCCGGCCAATTCTTCCACAGTTGTAGCTATCTGCACCTGCATGCTCGCCGTATCCTTACATCCATTCACATCATTAGTCGTCACCAGCGTCACCGTATAGCTACCCGCCCAGGGATAGTGATGAGAAGGGCTGTCCAGAGTAGAGGAGTGGCCATCGCCAAAGTCCCAGTGATAGCTGGTCACGTTGGCGGCTCCCGGGGCCGAGAACTGGTAATGACTGCCGCTGGTGTTCGTAGCCTGTATCGTATCTGCCACTGGTGGTGGTGTCACGGCAATGGTCACATTATTGGATATTTTTTTGTTGGTGCTGATGGGGCAGGTAGCCACATGCCTGTAGGTGGTGGTGCCAGCGGGAGCAACCGTCACAGTAGGGGCAGTAGCTCCCACAATATCATAGAACACTCCCCAGCTGCCCATATACTGCCACTGAAGGTTATAACCCGGAGGAGCGGTGTTATCCATTTGCAGGATCACGGACTCGCCCTGGCAGATGCTGGTATCGGTGGTTGCGCTGGCCAGGTTCTGGAAGGTGTTTCCACCTGCACAGCCCACTGTAACTGTGGTATAGGCGGTGTCGTAGTCACAGCCACCCGCCACGATCACCCTCACGGTAAACGTGGAGTCTGTGAGGTATTGGTGCTGCACAGGGTTGCCGCCGCCCGTAAGGCCATCGCCAAAATCCCAGGCATAGCCATTGTTGAAAGTAGTATCATTCACATGCGCGAAAAAGTCCACCACATTCTGGTTGATGCTCACACTGAATGAATCCACATTGGTATTGTGAGGGACAAGCGTGTATGTGGTCGAAGGAGCACTCAGCCCTGAATTGGCACAGCTCACCAGGCAGCGGAACTGCAAAGGTCCGCTGACCACATACTTTAGTGACGGAAATGTAGCGCCGGGTATGTTGGTCCAGCTGCTAGTGCTCATTGGCGCTGTCTGCCACTGGTAGCTGATGCCGGGACCGGCAGAAGGGTTGACCAGGAACAGCGTAAAGCTGTCGTTGGGGCAAACCTGCCCCCCTGCTATATCACCACCTATCGGCATTCCGGTACAAGGCTGAGGATTTTCGGTATGGAAGATGATGGAGGTGGGGCGTTGACTATAAAAACCGCCACTTCCGGGTGTAGGGTACTGATCAGTCATGTAAATAAATCCTTGAAGAAGTGGTTGCTGAAGTGCCCAAGTCGGGGAAATGCTAAAACTATTAGGATCTGCATTCCAGTAGGTATAAACTTCAAGTGCTCCACCAGAATATACGAAGGGTGCATCCAGCATGAGTGGTATCCATCCTGGATTGGCAGGTATATTAAGGTTGCTACCATTTGTGAATTGCATCCAGGATGTAAACCCAGCACCCAAAAAATGGCTGAGGATATAAGGCCATGGAGATGAAGCCCATGTGCTAGGAATGGTACTATCTTGACCACCTGATCGCATTTTTAGTTCGAAAGTAGCGTTTGCTGTTGGTGAAATTGTCGCAGCATTTCCCTTGTAATAACCAATCCCATATATTGTAACTCCCGGCACAATACCCGCTGCAGCAAGTTCGCCCGGTTGGTACACAGTGATGGTATGTTGGTAGGATTGCTGAACCAGGGGTGCGACTGAGGGAGATACACCAAAAGTCGTAGTGCCAAATGTATCAACAACCACCTGGGCGCCTAAAAATGTTGAGGAAAACATACATAAAGTGAAGAGAATAAACCTTCTCATATACGAAGTATTATATTTACCCGGACAGAATAAATTACTGTCCGGGTAAATTGCTTTATTGGATTATTAGTTTCTGAATAGGAAGAGTGACGCTATCAGTAGAGATCTTGAGCAGGTACACCCCGGAACTTAGTACTGGCAGTCTGATTTCATTTGCCAGGCCTGCCTGATCACCTTCGTAAAGAGTGGCTATTGAACGTCCGGTTAGATCAAGCAGTGTAATTTTCACGTTCTTTGCATCACTTACCAGATTGATATTAACTGAAGTTGAAGCAGGGTTAGGATAGATTGTTGTTAATGCAAGCGCATCAATTTCACTGGAACTCTTTGTTTGTTTATAGTAGAATTCGCCAGCAGCACAATCGAACGTTTCAATTTCCAAATTTTCAACTTGATTCTGACTGAAAGTTACCGAAACATTCAGGCTAGTGAAAAACGGCTGGTAGTTTACTGTCGGTGGTGTTGCTCCTGCAACGACGGAGGTTGTACATACGACTACAGGCATTATATGATGGTCATCGGGGAAACACTCTGTATAGGATTCCGGGCATGAAGGCACATCGCCGTTTTGATCTCCCTGGATCAATTTAAATGCCAGCGTATTGAATTGACTCGACCATACGGGAGCAGTCAACGTCGAGTAATCTGCACCGGCTACATTAGTTTGCGTCGCAAAATTCGCAGACCAGGTATTGTTATACATCCAATCCCGGGTGGCGTGATAGCTATTGCCCAAGTTCCTTTTACCAGTCCCATAAATACTCAGATACATTCTTGCAGAATTTTGTGACACAGTAATCCTGTTGTTGAGAAAATCGTATCCCAGGCTATAGTCTACCAGGAAAGGATTGTAATTGTCCTCAGTGGGTTTCATTTCCCATAGCTCACATTCGTCTGAAGCATTGCTCGTCATTCCGGCAAGCACAACATCGCCACCTATCAGGCTGGGCAGGGTCTGCAGGCCCCAGGCATAGTCGAAAGCAGCAAATTGCCAGCGGCTTTCATTGCCTGGTCCCATGGGATCGAGCGTGCTGGGGTCGAGTGCCGTGAAATGGTAGAAATTGGGTGCTGGTACAAATCCCTGGGTTGGCTGATTAGGATCAGGTTCAAAATAGTTTCCCGCATTGAAGAAAATACCGCCTTTCTCTACCATGCTTTGCCCATGCTCGCCAATGTTGATGTCCGGACCAAGAATGCCATAAGGATAGCTAAGAGGTTTATTTATCAGATTTAGGTTAAGGTTTGAATAAACGAGCATATTAAGCGTACCAGCGGTATATTCATGGTCATTCGTGGCTCCTATCGGAATATGGTTCGGATCATAAATAGGACGCACGATATTGCAGCTTCCGGTGATGTAGATATCACCATTGCTGGTAGGCACCATCCTTACGGCCATATCATAGTCCGTACCCGGATTGAAAGATGTATTGTCATTGTAGGTGTTCATTCTCCAGCCATTCACCACAGTCTGTGTAACCGGGTTATAGGATAAATAGAAAATCTCTTTACTGGTCTGATAGGTTACCTGCGTAGGGTATGCAGTTCCGCGGGTGTAGTAGCCGCAGATATAGAGCAGCCCATTGTAGGAAAGCGTGTGAATAGGATAGATACAATCAATCCCCGGCCCTGAAATAAGCACATTGGAAAGGATAGTGCCTGTCTGATCTACTTCAATAAGCTCAATCCTGTCCTTGTCAGTCCCTCTCCTCGATGCGGTAATAAAATAACTGCCATCGTGCTCTGTAAAATCAAAGCAGGTCTTGGGATTATTAACTTCATAAAACCATTTGTTGTGCAGCACATTTCCTGCGCCGTCCGTGTGCATAAACCTGATACCTCTGTCGAAGTCACCATAGGTACCAGCCATTACGTAGTGACTGCGATCGTCACCGGCAGGCAAAGGGATCATATGGCTTTGCTTGATCGGCAGGTGATAACTTTTAGTAAAATCCTGTGCGCCTACTGCTATGGGTAACACTGCAACCATCATACTCAGAATTGCTGTTTTAAAGCTCCGGCACTTTTGTCCTGGAATTGTAGTTCGGTGGGGGGGGTAATCAACTTTTTCATATGTTATCTGGTTTTGGTGAATCTCCTTACAGACTAGCGACAAATACCCACTACACATGTTCAAGCTTAAAATTCTCTCCTGTATTCGCAGCTCGAAAGTGAAGATATGTAAAATGGTCTAAAGTTGCGAACTGCTCCCTTCCCTTTCGCTCCCCTCTTGCGAACTCCTCAATTATCAATTATTCATCAACAATTCACTCGCTTTCGTCATCGCCTTCACCAATCCTCTCAGCATTGCAGCTTTCAGCTATCTTTGCGCGCTATGGCCGTTGCGCAAGAATTCCTGGATTTGCTGGTTCATCCACTGAAGAAAACTCCCCTGGTATTTCACCCCGAGTTGAATCAGCTGCGCGACCCCGAGGGCGATGATAAATTCTCCGTGAAAGAGGATGTACCCGTCGTGCTGATTGATTCCGTAAATGAGGAGATTGCCAGAACTGCACAGCATGCTGAGGCTGGAACTTCGTTTTCTTACAAGGAACATTACCAGACGGATGCCGAGGCCTATGACTATACCGATCTGCCGGAGAATATTATCGAACGGGAAGAAATCAGAAGGTTGCGGGAAAACATAGCCTCCCGGGTACCGGAAAATGCCAGCTGGGTTCTGGATGTGGGCTGTGGCGGGGCCTGGCTGGCAGAGCAGATTGTGCCCAGGGGCAGCCATGTGATATCTATGGACATCTCGGATATCAACCCTATCAAAGCTTTGAAGAAAACAGTGGCTGCAAATCACCACGGACTGGTTGCCGATGTTTTCGAACTGCCTATCAGGCCCGAGTCGATTGATTGCATTGTGGCTTCCGAGATCATCGAACACGTGCCTGACCCAAAAAAATTTCTAGCAGCATTGTTCAAAGTGCTGAAGCCCGGCGGACGACTCATTGTTACTACGCCCTACAACGAACTGATCAGAACTTCCCTGTGTATTCATTGCAACCGGCTGACACCACACAACGCGCATCTCCATTCCTTTACTGAAGCATCCATGAAACCACTCCTGCCAAAAGAGGCGAGAAAGGTGAACATGGAAGTATTCAACAGTAAGCTCCTGGTGAAAATGGGTCTGGGAAAGCTATTCCGGTTTCTACCACTCAGTGCATGGAAAGGCATAGACCAGTTTGGCACCCAGCTCACGGGCAAAAGAGCCTACCGCCTGATGGTGCTTATTGAGAAATGAAGTTTTCCTTTTGTGTGGCCCGCCTCCATTCCTGCAGAAAGCTTCCCCCTGCAAGCATACACATGATCAGAAATCCTGCAATTAAGGCCTGCACGGGTTCTAAGATGCTGCTCAACCCCCTGTGTGAGAGCCAGAGAATAATTCCGTAAACCACGAGCTTCAGGAGCCAGTTTTTCAAAGGCAAAAGCTGCCTTATGCTGGTCCCGCTAAACCTGGCGGTGTGGTAAATGTAATAGGACACCTGGATGTAGGTGCTTACTACAAAACCAAGGACAATGCCGGGCAGGTCAAACAACCTGTAGAAGGGATACATCAGTGCAAGCGCGATGACTAAGTCCAGCAATGCTCCTCTGTTGATAATGGCACCTTTTTCCATATGCTGCAAGAGGACTGTAAAGTTATATGCCCTCTGAGGCAGGACGAGTATTGCTACCATGAACACTGGTACAGACGGTAGGTATTTTTCTGTGAGGATTACGACAAAGAACTCACTGCTGAAGAACATCAGGAAAAAGAACAGTGGGAACACGATACAGGAAAGCAGCACGCCCGACTTCTGAAGGAGTTTGTAGGACTGGCCCGCAGGTTCGTGCCCTCCCGAAAGGTGTAATAAAATTGAAGTGGAGACTGCACCCAGCAGGTATGGGAGGAATGGCACTTCGGCAGCCTGTGCTCCGTTGAAGTAAATAGCATACACACCAGCTGCGAGCAGGCTGGAGAGAATGAACTTGTCAGCGAATCGAAAGGTATTCTGGAGTAAGTCGTAAAACCCCAGGTGAAGCCAGAGCTGGCGCGCCTTAGACCTGCGTTCCTCAGAAAGTGCGGCAGGCTTTATCCTCTTGTAAATAGTGGAAACGATAAAACTTAGCGCCAACGCCCGGAGCAGCATAATTATCAGCAACCACAAAAGCAATGTCTGCAGGTTGTACTCCTTCAGCATCCAAACATGAACCAGGAAAAAGCAGGCAGCATAGACGAGGTTTATCACTACCAGGCTATTCATTTTCTTGCTGCTCAGTATCAGTGCCTCCTGAACGGCGTGTACTACATACATCAGGATGAGACCAATGCCCAGCCAGGCAGGCTGTTGCAGGTCGCGGTGCAGAAACCAGGCAAAGACAGCAGCCCAGCACAAGAACCAGAGGCCATAGTAAACGAGGTGTTTTCTCTGTATATGTGCGGCCAGTGCTTTTACCACATCAGCGGCATAGGTAATGATGGTAATGGGCAAACCGGCATAGGCCAGGGTGCCAAGCAGGAGCAGTTTCACCCAGAATTCCTGGTAGTCACCGTACTCGCTCTCGGGTAGCACACGTGAATACAGGATAAGGATGGCCACGCTGGCCACAGCAGGGAAAAGCTTTATAGAAAAGATATAAGCTGCGTTTCTTAATACTGATCTATAAGCTGTTCCCTGCACTAATTGAAGTTTATGCAGTTTTGGAAGTTTCTTCCTTCTTCTTTTGGTTTCTGTAAAGCAGGAACAGTGCTACTGCTGCAAATCCGAGCAGGATGATACTGCTGATCCCCGCAATGGTATTGCCGATTTTGAAAGTCTGTGGATTAAACTTGAAAGTAATGGTATGGTTGCCTGCCGGTACTTTAATTGCCCTGAGTACATAGTTGGCCCTGATGATCTCGGTTTGCTTGCCATCCACATAGGCCTCCCAGCCATAGGGGTACCAGAGGTCGGAAAACACAGCAAGGCCGTTGGCAGTATTACTTGAAGCATAGGTCAGTTCATTCAGTCCGTACTTAGTGAGTCTGATAGTAGCTGCGCTGTCCTTGCCAAAATTGAAGCCCTGCAATTGGTCTTTGAATGTGTTTCTTACCACCGCAGTTTTTGCAGGATCAAAAGCACCCGTGGCCGAAGCCGTATCGCCAAGAGCCGGAGCCTGAAGGGAGAGAATCTCCTCGTCGGCTGTGTTTACCCATTTCACTTCATTCACGAACCAGGCATTGCCGAGGGCAGCAGGATTGGGT
>JAFAAT010000310.1 GCA_023426425.1 Bacteroidota bacterium
CCGTTGCGCTGAACTAAACAGCCATCAGACTGCACCCTCTTAGCGCGCTATGGTCCATCCGGCCCAGTACGGTGAAGCTACCGTCAGGATAGACTGTCCCCAGGTCTTCTGTAGCGATAAAAGCGCAGGAGTGCAGGTTCGCGAGATCTATAATGTTCAGGCATCCACTTCCGGTTGCGGTAGTATGCAGTGGATCATTCAGTTCTCTCACCAGGACCCTGGCTGTCTTTGCAGCACGAAACACTCCACCCTCTTTGGCATATGCCTGAGAAAGAAGCTCAGTCATGCCATACTCAGAATGCACGGTTTTCAGCATCCATTGTTTTCTAAGGAAGTCGTGCACCTGCGCTCTTGTCCACTCAGTTCTTCTGCCTTTCATTCCACCGGTTTCCATTACCACTGTATTGCGCAATTCCATTGGATACCGCTCCGCAAAATCAAGCAGAGCATAGGTTACTCCGATTAGCAATGATTTCTGGCCGCGGGTTTCCAACTGCTGCAATTGTTTATAGAGCAGCTCCCATTCATTCAGGTAAAAGCCATTTGCAGCGTGGCCGCTTTGCTGCATCAGTTCCCGGGCCATGTACACGAGAGAAGAGTTTCCCCGCTCCAGATAGCCTGGCAGCAGCGCTAGTATCGCGTACTCCCCTGGCTCACCATAAAACTCCCGGAACCCCGCACTTAAGGAAGCCTTGTAAATTCCTTCATCCACTACGTAGTGCTTGCTGGTGTTTTCTCCGGTCGTTCCTGAGCTCTCAAAGCTGGCAACATGCTTCCTGGGTTCTCCTGAAACTACCCAGTGTGTCTTGAAAAAATCAATCGGCAGAAATGGTATGTCCACCACACGCTTTACGAGTGAGGTATTCACCTTTATTGCATCTACGTAAGATTTGTAAACAGAATTTTGTTCGTATTGAAATTGGAAAACCTCAAGCGCCATCTCTTCAAAATCAGAGTTGCGCACTTTAGCAATATATTGGGAGTCAGGTCCTGAAAATGTGTTCGGCTCTTTCATTAACTTTGAGACCATGCGTTGGATGCCGTTTTCAATTCTGTTTGTATTGCTCTCATTTACTGCCTGTAAAAAGGATGAAGATGTAGACAAAGTTCCGAAAATTACTTTCACTTCCCTTACTGCAGAATCTATGAGAAGCGGTAGCAGCGAAGACAGCATAGGAATCGCATTTACACTCGAAGACGCAGATGCAGATATACCCTCCGACACAACAAAGGCTATTTTTCTGACCAGCACACGTGATTTTGAGGAGGTGGCCTACTACTACCCACCAATTCCTGACGAACTGCTGGACCCTGAAAAAGGACTCAAAGCTTCCGTAGTGGTCTATATCAAAGCAGCTTTTCTACTCCTCGATTCCACCGAAACAGCCGATACGTTCAGCTACTCGATGTATGTCAAAGATGCCGCAGGCCACCAAAGCAACATTATTACCACTCCCGATATCTATCTGGTCCGGTAAGTTTATCCCGAATTTCGATTTCGGCCGCTTGAATTTCTTTCGGATTTCGATATTCGAATTTCGGATTTCCTTTGGACGGCCTCGCAAAGAGATGTTTGAAACATTCTCTGTTTTGAATTTTTTTCGGATTTCGATATTCGAATTTCGGATTTCTACCTCGTGAATTTAACCATCTGTGTTTTAAATCGTTTCGAATTTCGACATCCGCTTCGTCTCCAGGACAGAAAATGAACCTCCCCACCGAAAAGAGTAAAGGTTACGCAAACGTTAGAAAAAGGTTACCCTCCACCATCCCGGAAACCGCCAGACTTGCCGTCTTCCCCATCCGCGGTTTTTTACCATGTCCATAACCACCCCCGCGCCGCTCCCCGCGCTGCTTAGCTAATTACATGTACCTACCTCCGACACCATCTTCTCTATACCCCTATAAGCAAAATTTCTTTTGGATTTCTCACCCTTTTTGGGGAAATTTATAGTTTTTCACGGAATAATATCCAATCTGTAACTTTAATGAAATCAGGACTTCTCGCGATAGGTCTCGCATTAACTTCGTTACCTGTCATGGCGCAGCATTACCACGCCGACTCCTACAACAAATCCGTTTTCTCACAGTTTAAGGACCTAAAGCCTGCCGTGCGGACGAATATCGGAACACTCCAGCAGCAGGTGCAACAGCATTTTCCCGGCATGCAGCTTGGTGTCGACAGGCTTACGGGCACGCTCACAGACTTATTCGGAGTGGCAATACCTGTACAGGGATCAACCCTCGAAGCTAAAGTTCAAAATGTGGTCTCCGGAAAACTGTTTGCCTTTGGCATTCAGCTAAATCAGTGGCAGCAGGTACGAAACCACCAGGCAGACCATGCATCTTTCATCGCTTATGAACAATATCTCTCAGGTCGCAAGGTTGTCTTTTCAAAACTCCAGTTTCGCTTCACAACGGACGGTCGCCTTGAAAGGGTAAAAATCAAAACCTACGGCCAGCCTGATCAGAATCTTACAAGTGCGATGACTGCAGAACAGGCTAAAGCAGCAGCAACAGCCGACCTCTCAGAGCTAAGCATCACAGGTAGCTCCGTCGACGCTGACTGGGTTTGGTTCCCTGTTCCTACACCAACAGGATACAACCTGCGCCCTGCTTACGCTTTCGGAGTTCAGGGCGATACCAAACACCTGCCCGTCGATCTTACTGGCTACGTGGACGCTGTCACCGGTGAAGTACTTTATAGAAGCAACCTGATTCATGAGTCAGCCGACGTAACCGTCAAAGGCACTGTTTATACGCAAAATCCACAGTTGCCTGCAACCGATGAGCCTCTGGCAAATCTGAAGGTGACTCTTGCCGGCAACCCGGGAACATTATACACCGACTCTGCTGGCTTTGTGGAAGTCAGTACACTCAATACTCCGGTAACAGCCACTATTTCCCTGGAAGGCAAATGGTCGAAAGTAAATGTCGGCTCTTCACCTTCTGTAACTCCCTCCTTCAACCATAATATCGCAACCAACGGTTCAACTTACTTGTTTCCGGCTACTTCACCCTCTACAACGCCGGCCGTAAATGCCTACTACCATGTCAACAAAGTCCATGACTATATGAAGGGTCATTTCCCTGCATTTACGTTGATGGACAATCCACTGGCAACGAATGTAGATATCCCTTCCAATGCTAATCAGAATTGTAATGCATTCTATAACGGGACGTCAATCAATTTCTATGCAGCCTATGGATCATGTAACTCATTCGCCAACTGCCCGGATATTGTGTACCATGAATATGGCCACGGCATCAACAGAAGGTTTTATAGCTGGCAGGGTCAGGGCAATATGTCGAATGGTGCACTCAACGAAGGTTATGCAGATATATGGGGCATGAGCATCACTCATGATCCTGTTGTCGGAAAAGGTGCCTATATCGGCAACGGAGTCATCCGTCGTTATGATCAGGCTCCTAAGGTATATCCTGTAAACATCGTGGGTGAGGTTCACGCTGATGGTGAGATCATTGCAGGTGCATGGTGGGACGTCGCTGTTAATACCAATGACGTTACAATCATGTCCGACCTGTTTGCAAAAACATTTTTTGACACGCCGGATGGTCCTAACGGAACTGAAGGTGAAGTCTTCCACGACGTGCTGATCGCCGCGCTATTGAACGACGACAATGACAACAATCTTAATAACGGAACGCCTCACTTCTCTCAGATTGTTGCAGCATTCGCCCGTCATGGCATTTACCTGCTGGGAGATGCGGTGATTAAGCACACCGAAGTCGCCAACCAACCAGCGAACACGCCTATAT
>JAFAAT010000316.1 GCA_023426425.1 Bacteroidota bacterium
CATCCCCCATACCTCCCCCATCTCTAACCAAATAGATCTCAAATGAATGATTCTTTCATGCCTTCCCTCCCGCCTTCTCCATCTTGCGCTTCACTACTCACTCATTTCCAGCTCCACGCTAGCTAAAACACGCATCATCCACCCTCACCTCCCACCGCAATTGCATGTTCCCTTACCAACCGCAAATCCGCTCAACATTAACCTTCAATGGATTAGATAATATTTCTCATTGTGTTTTCATTTCTCCGCGATTATCTTTGCGGGGATTTTTACTTAAAGTTATTTTCAAATACTGCCAGATGAATTGGAAACATTACTTTACCACTTCCATTGGAAAGAAGTTGGTAATGGGTTTTACCGGACTATTTCTTATCTCCTTTCTCATAGTTCACGTCTACATCAACTCCATGATCTTCGTTGGCAGAGACGCCTTCAACGCCGCCGCCGATTTCATGGGCTCCACCATTATCATACGCATCATGGAGATCGGCCTCTTCGCCGGTATCATCCTGCACATCGTCCAGGGATATGCACTTGCTCAGAAAAATCTGGCCACTCGTTCCGTTCGTTATGAGGTTAAGCCCGGCAACAAAACCAGCGCCTGGTACAGCCGCTCCATGGGCCTCCTCGGCACGCTCATCCTGCTTTTCCTGGTCATCCACATCGCCCACTTCTGGGTGCCTTCCCGCGTCACCCACGACCTCAACCCGGTCGTCGTCCGCGATCGCGAAATGCATGATCTCTACCAGCGAATGGTAGATGTCTTCCAGGAACTCTGGGTTGTCATCGTCTACCTACTCGGGGTATTCTCCCTGGGCTGGCACCTCGTCCATGGCTTCTACAGCGCCTTCCAGACCATGGGCCTCACTACCCACAAATACAAAAAGATGATCCGCAACACAGGCATCGTATTCACCATCGTCATCTGCCTCCTGTTTGCCTCAATGCCGGTATCCATGTACATGGGCTGGGTTAATTAATATTCGTTTATCCAATGACTAAATCCGATATGATACTCAATTCCAAGATACCTGCTGGTCCTTTAGAGTCTAAATGGACGACCTACAAGTCGACCTGTAAGCTGGTAAACCCGGCCAATAAGCGCCAACTGGAAGTGATAGTAATAGGTACCGGCCTGGCCGGCGCTTCCGCAGCAGCCTCTCTCGGCGAACTTGGATATAAAGTCAAGACTTTCTGCTTCCAGGACAGCCCCCGCCGCGCACACTCCATCGCCGCACAGGGTGGTATCAATGCCGCTAAAAACTACCAAAACGACGGTGATAGCACCTATCGTCTCTTTTACGACACAGTAAAAGGTGGCGACTACCGCGCCCGCGAAGCTAATGTCTACCGCCTGGCTGAGGTCTCCGCCAATATCATCGACCAGTGCGTCGCTCAGGGCGTTCCCTTCGCCCGCGAGTATGGCGGCTTGCTCAGCAACCGCTCCTTCGGTGGAACTCAGGTTCAGCGTACTTTCTACGCAGCCGGCCAAACAGGACAGCAACTCCTCATCGGCGCCTGCCAGGCCCTCGAACGCCAGGTAGCTCTCGGCAACGTAACTCAGTACTCCCGCCACGAAATGCTGGAAATTGTCACCATCGACGGTAAGGCACGTGGCATCATCGCCCGCAACCTCGTTACCGGCGAACTTGAACGCCATTTCGGTCACGCAGTCCTGCTCTGCTCCGGTGGCTACGGCAATGTTTTCTACCTTTCCACCAATGCCATGGGAAGCAATGTCACTGCAGCCTGGAAAGCTCATAAAAAGGGTGCATTCTTCGGCAACCCCTGCTTCACCCAAATCCACCCCACCTGCATCCCCGTCAGCGGCGACCACCAGTCAAAGCTTACCCTGATGTCAGAATCGCTTAGAAATGATGGCCGCATCTGGGTGCCTAAAAAACAGGGCGACAATAGAAGACCCAACGAAATTCCTGAAGACGAAAGAGATTACTACCTCGAGCGCAGATACCCTGCCTTCGGTAACCTCGTGCCTCGTGACGTGGCCAGCCGCGCCGCCAAAGAGCGCTGCGATGCCGGCTACGGTGTAGGTGCCAGCAAGCAGGCAGTCTACCTCGACTACGCTTCAGCTATCGAACGCTACGGAAGGATCGAAGCCAATAAACAGGGTCTCGTGAATGCAGACGCTGCCACAATCACTTCTCTCGGAAAAGGGGTAGTTAAAGAGAAATACGGTAACCTTTTCGAAATGTATGAGAAGATCACCGGTGAGAATCCCTACGAAGTACCCATGCGCATCTACCCTGCGGTACACTATACCATGGGCGGCATCTGGGTCGACTACGAACTGATGACCACCGTTCCAGGACTGTACGCGCTCGGCGAAGCCAACTTCTCCGACCACGGCGCAAACCGCCTCGGTGCCTCTGCCCTGATGCAAGGTCTTGCAGATGGCTATTTTGTCATCCCATATACGCTTGGTAACTACCTCGCTGATGACATCCGCACTAAGTCAATCCCTACCGATCACCCTGCATTCGTAGAAGCAGAAAGGAATGTTCAGGACCGTATCAACAAGCTCATGAGCATCAACGGTACCGAAAGTGTTGAGAGTTTCCACAAGCGACTGGGTAAGATCATGTGGGATAAATGTGGTATGGCCCGCAATGAGAAGGGGCTTAAAGAAGCTATCACCGAAATACAGCAACTCAGAAAAGAGTTCTGGAGCAATGTGCGCATACCCGGTGAGGTCAATGAGTTCAACCCTGAGCTCGACAAAGCCAACCGTGTAGCTGACTTCCTGGAGCTTGGTGAATTAATGTGTATGGATGCGCTCCACCGCAATGAAAGCTGTGGTGGCCACTTCCGCGAGGAGTACCAGACGGAAGACGGCGAAGCAATGCGTCAGGACGATAAGTTTACTTACGTGGGCTGCTGGGAGTACAAAGCTGAAAGCAACTTTGAGCTGCACAAAGAAGAATTGAATTACGAGGTGGTGCATCCAACCCAGCGCTCGTACAAATAAATTACTAACATCTACCAGAAAAATACTGTTCAATGGAACACTATACAATGAATCTGACGCTGAAGGTTTGGAAGCAGAAGAATATGAAGTCAAAAGGGCATTTTGAAACCTACCAGGTGAAAAACATCTCCTCAGAAATGTCCTTCCTGGAAATGTTTGACGTGCTCAATGAGCAGCTCATTGCAGAAGGTAAGGAGCCCATAGCCTTCGACCATGACTGCCGCGAGGGTATTTGCGGCATGTGTAGCATGTATATCAATGGTCGTGCACACGGACCATGGCATAACACCACCACCTGCCAGCTCCACATGAGGGAGTATAAAGATGGTGACACCATTGTGGTAGAACCCTGGCGCGCCAATGCCTTCCCCGTCATCAAAGACCTGGTAGTCGACCGCCAGGCCTTCGACCGGATCATACAGGCGGGCGGGTACATCTCCGTCAACACAGGTAATGCCGTTGATGCCAATGCCATGCCTATAGAAAAGCATAAAGCAGATGAATCATTCGCAGCTGCCGCCTGTATTGGTTGTGGCGCCTGTGTAGCAGCCTGCCCCAATGCCTCTGCCATGCTATATGTTTCTGCCAAGGTTTCCCACCTGGCCCTGCTGCCTCAGGGTGATCCTGAAAGAAAGATCCGTGCAGTTAATATGGTAGCCCAGATGGACAAGGAAGGCTTCGGTAGCTGTACCAACATCGGCGCTTGTGAAGCAGAGTGTCCTAAAGGCATCTCTGTCGAAAACATCGCCCGCCTCAACCGCGAATACATCGGTGCGGTATTCTCCGGTGGTTCTGATAATGCCTAAACTCACCTCTAAATAAATGAAAGGCTGTCTGTTAAGGCAGCCTTTCGTTATTTTGCTCCCATGTTCCGGCATCTGCTTCTCCTCCTTTTCGCTTCGACCGCTACGTGTCTACACGCTCAGACCGACTCCAGCCGGCTGAGGATCAGTCTTCTTACCTGCGGAACCGGCCTTCAGCCCTGGGAAACTTTCGGCCACTCAGGTGTGCGTGTGGTAGATAGTGTCCGCGGCACAGACGATGTCTACAACTATGGCACCTTCAACGGTTATGATGAGGACTTCCTTATGAAATTCACCCGAGGGAAACTCCTTTACTACCTGTCCTACTACCCTTACAGGCAGTTTGTACTTGAGTACTCAGCCGTAGGAAGAAGCGTTCACGAACAAGTCTTGCTGCTGGATGGTCCGGCTAAGGAAAAGATCTATGAATTCCTCCAGTGGAACGCGCTTGAAGAGAACAAATACTACAAGTACGACTTCTTTTTCGACAACTGCGCCACCCGCATCCGGGACGTGTTCCCTGCCTCCCTGGGTAAGGACTTCCGCTTTGGCAACACCCTGCCACCTGGCGTAGACCTCAGCTTCCGGGATATTATCAACCAATACTTCTATCGTGTGCACTGGCAGCGCTTCGGGGTCAACCTCCTCCTTGGCAGCCCCATCGATCAGAAGATGACCAACGAGCATATCATGTTCCTGCCAGACTTCCTCAGCGAAGGCATTGGCAAAGCGACCCTCGCCGGGCGCCCCGTCTCCACCGACCGGGTTACTGTCGTACCTGCTGAAGCTCCTGAACCTGCCGGCCTCAATCAGCCATTGATACTCATGCTGTTGATTCTGGCGCTTACCATCATCGGGATCTTTGTGCGAAAGCTCGGTGACGTGATGACATTTCTCCTCTTGTTCCTCACGGGCTTCATCGGCTGTTTCATCATAGTCATGTGGCTGGGTACCGACCACCAGGCCTGCCAGGACAATTTCAACCTGCTCTGGGCACTGCCCACTAATTTATTCTTTGCTTTTGCAAGCAAGCGGAACAAAGACAAATATGCGGCAATCGGTATCCTGCTAATTCTTGTTTCGTTTATCGTCCATCTGCTTGAAATTCAGAAACTCCTGCTGCCTGAATTTGCTCCTTTACTGCTGGCACTGTTGCTGACCTATGGCATGATTTATAGGAAAAACAAAATGAAGCTTTATCAATGATCACCCAAACAATTACCACCCACCAGGACAAACAATTGTTTTACCGGAAAGCTGGCGAAGGTCCCGTAGTTGTATTACTTCACGGCTTCCCCGAAGATGGCTCCCTGTGGGAGCAGGTAATCCCTGGCCTGGCATCATCATTCACCCTTCTGGTCCCCGACCTTCCGGGCACGGGCAACAGTCACCGCCTGAATGCAGGCTTCGGTATGGATGATCTTGCGCGCTCAGTTGCCGATCTTCTTGATCATGAGCAGGTACAAGCCGCTGTTATCGTCGGCCATTCCATGGGCGGATATACAGCCCTGGCATTTGCAGACCTCTTCCCGGAACGAGTGAAAGGTATTTCACTGGTACACTCCACAGCCACAGCAGACACTGATGAAAAGAAGGAGACCCGGAGGAAATCAATAGAGCTGATACAAAAAGGGGGTAAAGAACCGTTTGTAAAAGGTATGATCCCTAACCTTTTTTCCAAAGCATTCCAGGAGCAGAATCCTGAGCTTCTCCGCAAACAGGTGGAGCGGGGTTTACGTCTTGAGAATGAAAGCATGACTGGTTTTTACACTGCAATGATAAACAGGCCGGACAGGACAGCTATTTTGAGTAGTGGTAAGGCCCCTGTCCAGTGGATTATTGGCAAGGAGGATAACGTAGTGCCCCTTGAGTCGGCTTTGCAACAGAGTAAATTAAGTGATGTGAATTTTGTCTCAGTCTACGAAAACTGTGGTCATATGAGTATGCTGGAACAGCCCGAGCGCCTGACTACAGACCTTAAGGATTTTATTTCATACTGCTATAATCGGTAACTTAGTATTGATGTTGGGTAGATTGAAAATAGCGTGGTTGACAATGCTCCTCTTTGCAGGAATTGCTGAACCTCTGTTTGCAACCCATATTGTAGGCGGTGAAATCACCTACAAATGCCTCGGTCCCAGGCCTAATAACAGGACGGAATACGAAGTACGTATAGATATCTATCAGGATTGTATTACGGGAGCACCTCCTGCGATAGCTGAAGATAATCCTGCATTCGTCCGGATATTCGATGGACAGGGTGCCAGCGTTGCTTTTGACTCGATCAACATGGCTACTTCGATTATTGTTCCTCCTAACTTTAGCAATAACTGTGTCAATAATCCACCTACAACCTGTCTGCGTAAGGCTTCATTTATCCGGAATTATATACTACCAAACAATAGTTCCGGCTATAGGATTGTGTATCAGCGCTGCTGCCGTAACCAGACCATCATCAACATCATGAACCCCGGTGGTGTGGGTGCAACCTATGAAGCACTAATCCCTCCGGTGTCAACACCGCCGTGCAACAATAGTGCAGTGTTCAGCAACTATCCGCCACAGATCATCTGCCTTAATAACCCGCTGGTATATGACCATTCTGCCGTAGATCCGGATGGAGATTCGCTTAGCTATGAGTTTTGTGTTGCATTCGTAGGAGGTACGCCTTCAGATGCAAAACCGATTCCAGGTGCGCCTCCTTATATCCCGGTTACCTATGCGCCCAACTTCAGCGCCCAAAAACCTATGGCTGGCAACCCTATAATCAGTATTCATCCCACATCAGGTCTGATAACGGGAACACCAAATATCCAGGGCCGCTTTGTAGTCACTGTATGTTGCCATGAGTGGCGGAATGGAGTAATCATAAATACGGTAAAAAGGGAGTTCCAGTTCGTAGTGACCAACTGTTCTAAGGCAGTGGTAGCAAATATCCCTCAGTACTCAGAAGAGTTTAATACTTACATCATCAATTGTAAAGACTACACCGTAAAATTCGATAATCTCAGTACCGGTGGCTTTGCCTATTCCTGGGATTTCGGGGTGCCGGGTATGCAAAATGATACTTCAGATCAGTTTGAACCTACCTTCACCTATCCTGACACAGGCACCTATAACGTAAAGCTAGTTGTTAACCGTGGGTCTACCTGCCCCGATAGCATCATCAGGTTTGTAAAGATCTACCCGGTTTTCGAGGCTGACTTCGCGTTCACTGGTCTTGAGTGTCCGGGAATACCACGAATGTTCTTTGACTCCAGTTTCTCTACCTATACTCCGGTTTCCTCCTGGCTTTGGAACTTCGATGACGGTTCTTCGTCCACAGACAAGAATCCGGTGCACACCTATGATAGTGGGGGAGTGTATAATGTGGTGCTGCTCTCTAAAAATGATAAGGGCTGTTCGGATACAGCAGTAAAGGAAGTATTTGTGGAGGACTTCAGACCGTTTGCTGGTAACGATACGATTATAGTGAAAGGGGAGTCCATCAACTTCAACGCAAGGGGAGGAAACCAGTACACATGGACGCCCGGTACGAACCTGACAGCCACCAATATCGCCAACCCGGTGGGCTACTATCCGGTTGTTGGAGAGTTTGGATATGATGTACATATTAAGAGCCAGTACGGCTGTGAAGGCAATGACAGTATCAACGTGAGGGTTGTCAACCAGTCAGCCATTTTTGTGCCTACAGCATTTACACCGAACGGGGACGGCCTTAATGACGTACTCCAACCGATTGGTATAGGCTACAGGAACATCAACTTCTTCAGGGTGTTCAACCGCTGGGGGCAACAGGTCTTCTATGCTACCCAGTTTGACCGTGGGTGGGATGGTACACTCAGTGGCAAACAGCAGGAGATAGGTACCTATTTCTGGATACTCAGTATGACCAACAGGTTTGGAAAGGAAGAAGTGATCAAAGGCGATTGCACGCTGATTCGCTAAGCGCTTAGGGAAACTCCCCAAAGGCCTTATCTTTATCAGCCTAAGCTTAAGCAATGAAAAAAACGATATTGGTAACAGGTGCCACTTCCGGATTTGGAAAGGCAATTGCTACTTTATTCGCCAGAAACGGACATGATATTATCATCACAGGAAGAAGGTCGGACAGGTTAGCAGCCCTAAAGGAGGAACTGGAGCAGTTCCCAGGTGTAAAGATCACTTCTCTATGCTTTGATGTGCGGGACAAAGACGCAGTGAAGCAAACTTTCGATGAACTTGCTGCCAGTCAGCAACGGATAGATATTCTGGTCAACAACGCGGGCCTTGCAGCGGGTATGTCGTCCATTGACGAAGGCAATACTGATGACTGGGACCTGATGATAGATACCAATATCAAGGGCCTGCTTTATGTGACACGCCAGGTTGTACCGTTTATGAAACAACAGAAGGCAGGCCATATCTTCAATATCGGATCAACTGCAGGCAAGGTGGTCTACAAAAATGGCAATGTGTATAATGCTACGAAGTTTGCGGTGGATGCTCTGAATCAATCTATGCGGATTGATCTTCTGCCTTATGGTATTAAAGTGACAGGTGTCAATCCAGGCATGGCAGAGACAGAGTTCTCGCTGGTGCGCTACAAAGGCGACCAGGAGCGGGCTGCCAAAGTGTATGAAGGTATAGAACCACTGCGGGCAGAAGACATAGCAGACGTGGTATACTATTGCGCCAATGTTCCTGCGCATGTTTGTATTAATGATCTTACACTTACCTGCACCTACCAGGCGAATGCGATATATACTGTCCGGGAAGGGGAGAAAATAAACTGATCATGTACACAGCTACTACACAGATCAGGGTACGGTATGGTGAGACCGACCAGATGGGTTTTCTTTATTACGGGTATTATGCGCTTTATTATGAAGTGGGCCGGGCAGAGGCTATCAGGGAACTGGGATTTACCTACAGGGAGCTGGAGGAGATGGGCATTACCATGCCTGTTGTAGAACTGAATGCAAAATACTTCCGCCCTGCGCTGTATGACAACCTAATCACTGTCAAAACAATCCTGAAGGAATTACCTGAGGGACCGAAGATTCAATTTCATTCAGAACTATATAACGAAGACGGGCAGTTGCTGAACAAGGGTGTAACCACCCTTGTGTTCTATGACTCCAGAGAGAGGAAGAAGGTAAACATGCCTGATATCCTCAGGGAGAGGCTGGAAGCATATTTTAAAACTCAGGAATAATGGCGCATGTAAAAGCCTCAATTATAACTATAGGTGACGAGCTCCTTATCGGACAAACTATAGACACCAACTCTGCCTGGATAGCACAACGTGTAGGAGACATCGGTATCGATGTGATACGCAGGGTCGCTGTGGGTGACGATGCCTTGGCAATTCGCAACGCTTTGGACCAAGAGCTTGAGTATGCAGACGTGCTATTTATTACAGGTGGCCTGGGACCCACTGCAGACGATATCACAAAACCTGTTCTTTGCGAATACTTCGGAGGAAAGCTGGTAGTGAACCAGGAAGTGCTCGCTCATGTGTCTGAGTTCTTTAGCAGAAGGAAACTACCCACACTGGAGCGGAATACAAAGCAGGCAGAGGTTCCGGACAATTGCAAGGTGTTATTCAACAGGAAGGGTACCGCACCGGGTATGCTCTTCACCCGAGAGTATCAGGGACGCGAGCAGGTGATTATATCCATGCCCGGTGTGCCACATGAGATGATGGATATTATGGAAGAGAAGGTGATGGGAGAGCTGCAACAGCGGTTTACAGGAGACGCCATTGTACATAGATCCATACTTACTGCCGGGCAGGGAGAAAGTTTTGTTGCTGAACGCATCAAAGACCTAGAGGATGCACTTCCTGAACATATCCGCCTTGCTTATTTGCCAGGGCCACTGGTTGTAAAGCTCCGCCTGACGGGCAGGTGCCCTGACAAGCAAAGACTGTACAGGGAAGTTCAGATGAGACAGGAGGAGATTGCCAACCGCCTGGAGGATATTGTGGTAGCTATGGAAGACCTTCCGCTGGAGCAGATCATTGGTAAGGAACTGACTGTGAAGGAGAAAACTCTGGGTCTTGCTGAGAGCTGTACAGGTGGCAATATTGCGCACTGCATGACACAGGTAATGGGTTCAGCAAAGTATTTCCAGGGGTGTATTGTTAGTTACCAGGACGAGGTAAAGGAAGAAATACTTGGTGTGAGTAGATCCCTGCTCAAAGATAAGGGCGCAGTATGTGAGGAGGTGGCTATAGAGATGGCGCAGGGAGCGCGCAAAGTACTGCATTCTGACTTTGGCTTTGGTGTGACTGGTCTGCTCAGTGGCGGGGGCACGGATGCTGTTCCAGTAGGCACCGTGTGGATGGCTGTATGTGATGCGGAGAGGGTAAGCACCAGGAACTTTCATTTCACCTATGACCGGCTGAGAAATAAGGAAGTTGCCGTGAACATGGGCCTGTTGATGATCCTCAAGTTTATTCAGCAAAGCTATGAGTAAGATCCTGTTCCTGACCGGCATGCCGGGCTCCGGCAAGAGCTACTGGGCAGCGCAGTTATCAAAAGTCTATGGTCTGCCGTACTATGATCTGGACAGCGTCATTGAGGAAGGGGAGGGTAGGACCATTTCAGAAATATTTGATGATATTGGAGAGGGGGGCTTCCGGGAGCTTGAAGCTGAAACACTCAACCAGGTAATTCAAACAAGGCAAAGACCATTTATCCTAAGTACAGGCGGGGGAACGCCACTGCGGGAATCTAATCGCCACCTTATGCAAGCTCAAGGTATCATTGTGTACCTGAAAGCCTCTGTAGACAGGATCGTTTCAAGAGTGCAGCAAGAGGCAGGATTGCGGCCGCTGCTGGCTGGAAGTGAGGATCTGAGTGCAAAGCTCACTAGCTTGTTACAAGAACGTTCGGAAATTTATGAGCAGGCAGACCTAACTTTGCAGGTGGAAGAACTTGAGCTTAGAGAATTTGAACCAATAATAAGGCAATGTATAGAACAGCAATAATTATGGGTGCCCTGTTTGCAGGACTGGGCGTAGTATTGGGTGCTTTTGGTGCACATGCACTGAAGCAGGTGCTTAGTCCGGAGCAGCTCGTGAGTTTTGAAACCGGTGTACGGTACCAGATGTATCATAGTTTTGCTTTGCTTGCCGGGGGAATCATATACAATTACATCCCGTCAAAGCAAATCAGACTGGCAAGTATTTTCTTTATCATTGGCGTGTTGCTGTTCAGCGGTTCGTTATATGCGATGACCCTGCTCAAGATGAATGGCGAAGTAGGCCTGGGTGGCATTGGCATTATCACGCCTATTGGTGGAGTGTTTTTTGTGCTTGGCTGGCTGATGCTGGTAATAGGTATCATCAGAAACAAGTAGTTGTTAGTCATTGCCTTTGATATGAGGTCATGATTATTATTTCCGATAACCTCATCTTAATAGCCTCCCAACTCATCATTTCCTAGTTTTGCAGCTGTTCAGGCAGGATGTCTATGACTTTTTCATGGGTGTCCTGCATGGTTATTTAAACCTGTAATTACTTGTCATGGATATAGATCAACTGCTGAATGAAACCTATTGGGGCAACACTGTGAGGGAATATTTGATAGCGCTTGCTATAGCTGTTGTTGGGATCATAGTGCTTGCAGCTATCAATGTAATAGTGATCAGAAGACTCAAAGCTTTTTTTGGAAAGACCAGGAACACGGTAGATGACTACATTATAGGAATTATTCAGAAGAGCATACTGCCATTGCTTTTCATTGGATGTGTGTATGCCGGCATCCGGACACTGGATATTGAAGCATCGTACCTGCGTTTTATTGAGAATGTCTGGATGGTGATCTTCACCTTCTTCAGCATCAGGATTATTGCTTCATTTATTGAGTTTTTGCTGAAGGGGTATGTCCGGAGGCGCTTTGCTGGTTCGGAGCGAAAGAAGGAAGTGCGGGGAATGTTAGTTGTGCTGAAGTTTGTGCTTTGGATATTAGGGTTTGTGTTCCTCCTGGACAACCTGGGTTATAATGTCACTACTGTTATTACAGGTTTGGGAATTGGTGGTATTGCTGTAGCCCTTGCCGCACAGACCATCCTTGGTGATCTGTTCAGCTACTTTGTAATTTTCTTTGACCGGCCATTCGAAATAGGAGACTTTATTATTGCAGCACCAGACAAGATGGGGACTGTAGAATCAGTAGGCATAAAGACCACACGTGTGAGAAGCCTGGGTGGTGAAGAAATTATCTTCTCGAACAAAGACCTTACCGAAGCCCGTCTGCACAACTATAAACGAATGGGACGGAGGAGAGTCTTATTTAAGTTCGGCGTGACCTATGATACTCCGTCTGCCGTGCTCGAGGAAATACCGGAGATAGTCAGGAAAGCGATAGAGGATAATACTGATACCACATTTGACAGGGCACATTTCTTTTCGTTCGGTGACAGCAGCCTGGATTTTGAAGTAGTCTATTATGTAGAATCGGCCGACTACAACATCTATATGGACAAACAGCAGGCGATCAACCTCAGCCTGGTGAAGGAATTTGAAAAGAGGAATATCCAATTTGCTTTCCCAACCCGCACTGTTTATTTACAGCAGCAAGGAGAAATTGGTCCGACGATTGCATAGGCAACGTCCTGGCTTTTGGTTGATAGGTGCTTGATTATGAATGGAATGTGTTCCTCCTGGTGCGTTCCCGGGTAGTTCTGCCGAAGTGATGGTGCAAAAAACCATTCTCGGAGTTTATACGCCTTCATAGCGCCTTCATAACGCCTTCATAGCGCCTTTATCCCACCTTTATCTATAGTTAGGGGGCTGTGAGCTGCCAACTTGAGGATCAGTACCGGTAGCTGTATCTATACTTATTGATACGGTGGCAAGGTCACGGGGGTGAATGAGGGTAAATGTTTGCGCTGGGTAGCCAGGAAGTTTTCCAGATCACCCAGCGCAGTATAAGTTTACTCGGCCATCATTTCGCGGATCACTGCGGCAATGTCTTCGGCATTTGGCTTGGAGAAGTAATCGCCATCAGTAGCGTATGCAGGTCTGTGAGCCTGTGCTGTGATGGTCCGCGGTGCCACATCCAGCCAGCGATAGCCGCCCTGTTTTTCCATCACCTGCTGGAACATATATGCTGATGCTCCACCCGGAACATCTTCATCCACAAACACAATCCTGTTGGTCTTTTTCAATGACTCAAGAATCCGGTTGTTGATATCAAAAGGCAACAGTGTACGCACATCCACCACCTCACAGGAAATACCCTGAGGCTCGAGGTAGCTGACAATTGCATCCTCTATGACCCTGAGCGTGGAGCCGTAGGAAACAATGGTGATATCATCTCCTTCACGAATTACTTCCGGTATGCCAAAAGGCACCGTGTAGCTATCGAGATTTGCAGGCAGGTTTTCCTTCAGGCGGTATCCGTTGAGACATTCAATGACGATACCTGGTTCATCGCTCTGCAACAGCGTGTTGTACATACCAGCTGCCTGAGTCATGTTTCGCGGCACGCAGAGATACATACCACGAATGCTGTTGATGATCATTCCTATGGGCGAGCCGCTATGCCAGATACCTTCCAGCCTGTGCCCACGGGTTCGAACGATCAGCGGGCATTTCTGTCCGCCTCGTGTGCGGTAGAGGAGCGTAGCGACATCATCGCTCAGGGGCTGCAATCCATAAAGCAGGTAGTCCAGGTATTGGATCTCTGCAATGGGTCGTAGTCCGCGCATGGCCATTCCTATACCCTGGCCGATGATCGATGCTTCACGAATACCGGTATCGAAGATCCTTTGCTCGCCATATTTTTCCTGTAGTCCGGCAAAGCCCTGGTTTACATCACCAATCCGGCCGAGGTCTTCACCAAAAGCAAACACGGCAGGATTATTTGCAAAGGTGAGGTCGAAGAACTTGTTGAGGATCTCATAACCATTGAGCATGTCACCAGTAAACTGCGCAGGCACTTCCCGCACTTTCATTGCACTGTAGGGTGACTCGGAATGTAGATGAGAGTTGAACTTGTCCTTGTTTTCCTGCCTGAGCACCTCGTAGTAGTTTCTCAGTGACCGTACAGCCTCGGAGTTCCCGCTGGTCATTCCCAGCACTTTGCTCAGCGTCTGCATTACATCCTTACGAATAGGTTCCCTGATGGCATTCAGTTGTTGTGCCAACCCTGCGATCTGCTGTGCACGCTCGCCACCTTCGTAGACCACCTGGTTGATGAGGTTTGTGGCATGTTGAATCTGCTGACGGATCGGAGAGACGAAGTTGTCCCAGGCACGTTGTTTCGAATCACGAGCTTCCTGTTTCGCCTCATCTTCCAGCGCTACAAGTTCTTCCTCGTTGGCTATTTCATTTTCGAGCAGGAACTCGCGCATCTTGCTAAGACAGTCGAAGTCTTTCTCCCATTCGAGTCTTTCCTTGCTTTTATAGCGCTCATGCGATCCGGAAGTAGAGTGACCCTGGGGTTGTGTTACTTCCTGGATATGAAATATGGCAGGAACATGAGTTTCCCTTACGCGGGCAATTCCCTGCTGTACTGTTTGCATCAGTCCGGGGTAGTCCCAGCCTTTTGCGGTGTAAATATTAATGCCGCCCTTCTTGCTGTCGTATTGCATCCCTGCAAGGGCTTCGGAAATAGAATTCTTGGTTGTCTGGTATTTCCTGGGTACTGAAATGCCATATCCATCATCCCAGATAAATATTGCCATTGGCACCTGTAATACGCCTGCTGCGTTCACCGTCTCCCAGAACAGTCCTTCAGAGGTGGATGCATCGCCAATGGTACAGAACACGACTTCATTGCCTTTGCGGGTGAATTTTTCGAATCCCTTGCCAAGTTCGGGAACGTTCCTGTAGCATTTGGAGGCAAATGCAAGTCCCAGAGCCCTCACCATCTGTCCGGCGGTGGGGGTGATGTCGCTGGAAGACTGGGGTGAAGTGGTCAGGTCTTTCCACTCTCCATTGTCATCGAGCCAGCGAGTGCCGTAGTGACCATTCATCATACGGCCGCCGGTAGAAGGTTCGTGGGTGAGGTCGGGGTTTGCGTATAGCTGTGCGAAGAACTTTTCGATATCGCTCATGCCGGTGGCGAACATCAGTGTCTGGTCGCGGTAGTAGCCGGACCTGATATCGCCTGGTTGCATGCATTTGGCGGCTGCGATTTGTGCCAGTTCCTTACCATCTCCGAAGATTCCGAATTTTGCCTTACCGGTAAGTACTTCCCGGCGACCGATGAGGCTAGCCTCCCTGCTGGAGACTGCCAGGCGGTAATCTTTAAGTACTTCCTGTCTGAACTCGTCAAATGACAAACGGCTATTGCTCTGAGTGGTAGATTCTTGCATCAACATATAT
>JAFAAT010000073.1 GCA_023426425.1 Bacteroidota bacterium
GTGTCAAAGAGTGCGAAGGTGTTGGCGCCATCTGATGTCCGGCCACGGGAATGATTTGCCTGGGTGGGGATAAGCTTTACGGAATCGAGAATAGTGCCTACAGCGTCCGCGAGTACAAAATACTCTCCATTTGTCTGGGTCAGTTTGAAAGAAGGATGCAGTTGACCACCAGAATACACACCCCTATCGCTGCAGAAGATCATCATACGGCCATTGGCAGGAACGGTGACACCTGCGGGCACCTGCCATTTCATTGGGTCATTAGGGTCATCACTCAGGTAGTAGCCGGAAAGACTTACCGGTGAGGCACTGGAGTTATAAAGCTCAACCCAGTCTTCCCGTTCATTGAACACATCCAGTGTGGTGGTCATGTTGCTGCAGGAATATTCGTTGATCAGAACCTGTGCATCTGAAGTGAGAGCCAGACAAAGCAGGGCAATGGCAATTATGTGTCTCATATAGAGAGGCGATTATTCAATCAAAATTAATATTAATCAGAACTTAAGATAGGATTTCTTTAAATAAGACAGACATCAGTTCAAGTTTGTTAGGACGGCCGAAAAAAAAAGAAAGTGTGGAGGAGATGTGAGTCATTGAAGCTAATTTTCTACATTTAAGTAGTAAACTGAATATATGCGAAGGCTGCTGACCATCCTTGTTTTGATTCTTACCACAGGTGCGATCCGTGCACAGACAATTACCCAGACGAACCTGCCGATTGTGAAAATCAGCTTTAGCGGTAACCCTGCGAACAACCAGATCCCGGGGACCATTGAGATCATCCATAACGGCAGCGGCCTGAATGCGCCCAATGATGCTCCTTATTACGCAGGGAGTATTGGTGTGAAGGAAAGGGGTTCTTCATCAAATCCCAAGAAGTCTTATAATGTGGAGACCTGGACACATGTAATTGAACAGAGCCTGGATACTTCATTGTTGGGAATGCCATCTGAGAACGACTGGGTTTTGCTGGCCTGCTATACGGACAGATCGCTGATTCGCGACCTGGTTGGATTCCACATTTATGAAAAGATGGGCTATTGGGCGCCGCGGATGCGGCTGGTGGAGGTAATGATCAATGGAAGTTATGAAGGAGTCTATCTTTTTGGAGAACGAATCAAGAGAGATAATGAGCGCATCGATATCGCTACACTGAACAATATAGACAACTCAGGACTTGAGCTAACGGGAGGGTACATCTTCAAGATTGACAACTCAAACGATGGCTTCTGGACCAGTAGCTTTCCCCCACCCTATGCGTCGGCGAGCCAGGATATTAAGTTTCACTATGAGGAGCCTGAGGATGACGATATCACGCCTGTGCAGCGGAACTATATCAAAGCATACACAGACAGTTTCGAAGCAGCTCTTAACAGCGTAAACTTCCAGGACACAACGACAGGGTGGAGAGGGTTTGCGGGTCACAACTCTTTTGAAGACTACCTGATATTCAATGAAGTGATCAAGAGCAGGGATGCTTACCGACAGTCGACGTACATTTTCAAGGATAAAGGCAAGAAGTTGAGGGCGGGACCGCCGTGGGACCTGGAGCTTTCGCTGTACAACACAGCAGATTGCAATGCCTCGGTAGATAATGGCTGGGCCTGGGAATATGGACAACATTGCAACACATCGACCTACCTGCCTCCATTCTGGTGGGAGAAGCTCACGCAGGATACGATGTACATGAGGATTACGAAATGCAAGTACACGCATTATCGCAATTCCTTTCTGGACACTAATAACCTGTTTGCCTTCATTGATAGTCTTGAGAACCTGCTGAATGCGGAGCAGGCACAACAAAGGAATTTTCAGAAATGGCCGATATGGGGCGTGCCACTTGTTAATGAGCCGGTGCCGTTGTCGAGCAGCCATGCAGAAGAAGTGGCGAAGATTAGGGGCTTTCTTGGGCGCAGGTTTCAGTACCTGGATGGTGAGTGGCTAAGTCCTGGTTGTATTCTGAACATTCAGACGCCGGAGGCAGGAGAGCTCGCGGCATCCCTGTTTCCGAACCCTGCGGGGTCGGCGGTGAGGCTGCAACTGAATCCTGGAAAGCAGGCAGATATTGAAGTCGTTATAAATGATGTATCGGGCAGAATCGTCTATCGCCAGGAGCTTGGTAAAGTACACAGAGGCGGGAGCGAGTTTGAACTTCAGCTTGATAGATTAGAGGCGGGCATGTACCTGGTTTCGGTGAATGCAGCTGACGGAACTTCGAAGAAAATGAAGTTGATTAAAAGGGAGGGAGAAGGGATGAGTGGCGTTGTTTTTGGTCGTGCAAAAAGAACCAAAAAAGACGGCCGCCCCGTCTGGTCAGCCGGGCAGGCCCGCCCTCGGTAGGTTCGGGCAGGCATCAAACCTGCCTGCCTATCAGCAGGTAAACCTGCTGGCAGGCAGGCCTACCTACGGCAGGCAGGCCTACCTACGGCAGGCAGGGACGCCGTTCCCGAAGTGCCGGGACTAAAAGGATGGCGGCGGTCGCTCGATTTAGCTTCAGAATTACTGTGCTGCCGAGCTAAGAATTGCTACTTCTAACAGGTGAAGGTTTGACGCGACTGATCTGCGTGAGTGAATACGCCGACTATTGCTAACTAGCTGCAACTATGGGCTGATCGACAGAATTTCTATTTTTCGAGTGTCAGGCGCGAGTTATTGAGGGACGTTCGGGAGTGTTACTATGAACAGAAAGGAGCGTTTATTTCAGCTCTTCGTAGTCTATGTAGTCGCCTTCTTTTGTGGTAGATTTTTGTTGGGGAGGGTTGCTTTTATGTTGCATTTCCTCCATCTGCTTCTGCATTTGCTGGAGTCTGTCCCGGGCTGTTTTTGTGATCTGAAGAATGGGGAATACGAATCTGAAGATGAAACGAAACACCATGAACAGTATAAAGCCCCAGAAAAGAATTCTCAATAGCATAGGGGATCAAAGTTACGAAACGGTGCCGAGTGGGAAGTTAAAATAAGGGTAAAGTAAGTAGCAGTCAGGAGACAGCAGTCAGTAATCAGTAATCAGTAATCAGTAATCAGTAGTCAGTAATCAGTAGTCAGTAATCAGTAGTCAGTAGACAGATGTTGATGCCTGAATAGCGTTGACTGGTCAGGTAGCAGGGACTGCGGGGATATTGATGGTAAAAACGGAGCCTTTGCCAACTATGCTGGAGACGGTGATGCTGCCGTTGTTCTTTGCCAGGAACTCATCGATGAGGGTGAGGCCGAGACCCACACCTGATTCGCCGGCTGTGCCTTTGGAGATAGTTTTCTCTGCGGGCCTGAATAGACGTTCTCTCACTGCTTCTGACATGCCGACACCCTGATCTTCTACAGAAATAAGGATTCTATCATCGCTTCTTTGGGACCGGATTGTGACCGCGCCGTTTTCGTTGGAGAACTTGATGGCATTAGCGAGAAGGTTGCGGATAATGAATTCGAGCTGATTCTTGTTAAACCAGGCGACATGATCTTCCGTGATCTGGTTGACCAGGCGAATTGACTTGTCTTCGGCCATGATGCGGTAGAGTTCGACAGAGGAAGCCGTGAGTTCCTGAATGCTAACCGCTTCCGGGACAGGTGGTTCTTTGCGAATCTGGCTGGTACCCCACATGAGCAGGTTGTCGAGTGTGGAGAGCGTGGCTGCAGTGGAAAGCCGCAGCTGAGTGGCAACCTCTTTTTGTTCTTCGGGAGTGAGCATTCCACTCTGAACCAGATCGAGTATGGCCATTATTCGGGTGAAGGGGCCTCGCAGGTCGTGGCTGATGACAGAAAAAAGTTTGTCCTTTACCAGGTTCAGGTCTTCCAACTCCTGACCTCTCTGTTTCAGTAATGAATTTTTCTTTCTTAGCTGCAGTAGAATCCAAACAATAGCAAGGGTGAGTGCTGCTCCTAAAATCCCGATCAGGAGCAACAGGTTGCGCTGCTGGGTTTTTAGCTTGTTTTCTGTTTCGAGAAGTTTGATCCTGTTATCACGATCTTCGAGGTCGAGCTCCATTTTTGTACGTTCGACCAGTGCCGTACGCCTTGTCAGGCTCACCTTGTTTCTGACGGCCATGATGGTGTCCAGCATGGCTGCGGCTTCGCGGTAGTTTTGTCTTGACTCCTGGACTTCGTGTAATACAAGCAGGTTGTCGAGCAGTAGTTCGTGATCGCCGATCATGCTGGCGAAGTTGATCCCCTGATTGATGAAAACCTGAGCAGAATCGAAATCACCTTCGGCTCTTTTCAAAGCTGCGAGGGCCGTGTAAACACCTGCTTTTCCGATGGGATAATCAGTTTTCTCGTAGTAATCCTTTGCACGGTGAAGAAAAAAAGCTGCGGAATCGTATCTGCCGGTTTCTCTGTAGACGTTGCCGAGGTTTAGTCTTACGTCGGCAAGATTAGCCTGATGGTTTAACTCAAGACTTAGTGTGCGGGCAGCATAAAGGGTCTTAATTGCTTCCGCATACTTTTTCTCCTTACCCTGAAGCATGCCGATGTTGGTAAGCACCCCCATCTGCATTCTTTTATTGCCGACGGTTTTGGCGTGCTGCAGGGAGAGGTTCTGGTAGTGAAGGGCTTTCTCGAAATCATTTACCTGACCATAGACAAGCCCTATTTTGTAGTATATTTCTGCAAGACCTTCTTTATCATTCCCAAGCTCATAAATTCTCATTGCGCGAAGGAACCAGCCCAGTGCTTCTGCGGAGTGATTCTGCAAGCCTTCGTTTACACCTAAGACGGTAAGATTCAGGGCGATGCGTCCGGAGTCTTTCAGGCTTCTGAAGATGTCGAGGCTTTCCCTGTAAAGTGCTTCTGCTTTTTTGAACTGACCCTGGCGCATTTCGTTGGTGCCCAGCAGATGGGCAGCCTCTGCCCTACCCCATTTATAGTTTATGGATTGGGACTTTTCGTAGGCGAAAGCGACGTAGAAAAGTGCACTATCACGGTTTTTACCCGCGATGCTCATAGCATAGTCCAGAAGCTTCTTAATATCTGTACTATCGCGGGTTGGCAGAACTGCCCGGGCATTATGTTCATTCTGTGCTTCTGATGCTAATGGGAGCAGCAGCATCAGTATGAAGCCAATAAATCTCATTTGGGTACTTCGAAAGCGGAAAGATACTAAAACATAAAGAAGTGAGCATAGTATCGTATCTTTAAGTAGGGTCGGAAGGGGTGCCAACGTATCTTGCAAGCGGTTAGCATGCGCAGCTTTTTTGAGGACCGCGCTGGTCGCGAGGGGCGAAATGACAGGAAATATTCTGTTTGAGGGGGAGAAATATACCCCTTTTCTCAAAAAATGATAGGGTAGGGGAGGAGTTTTGTGGTGTCTGAGTTTGATTTTCCCAAGTTACATTATTTAAATTTGCAATAACCCTTGGTCATCCCTTGGAGACCCCTTGGGGACCAGCGCCTTTAGTACGGCTTTGGGTTATCGTTGGGTCATGTTTACTCCATCTTTACCTCAAAGTCTGGCATTTTTAAGGCATTAAAAAATTTTGTTCACTATTAAAACATGTTATTATGGCACGTCTTATTGGAGATATTAAAATGAAGGGGTTGCTGGGTACATGTTCGTACTACCAGGATGAACTGGGGAACACGATAGTCCGGCAGAGAAGAGGTCCGTCGAAAAAGCAGATCAGGCGGGACCCGAAGTATGCGAGATTTCGGGAGTGTGGTAAAACATTTGGACTGGCGTCGCGGACAGCGAAGCTGATCCGGCGCGGCCTGGGTGAAGTATCGGAATTCTGCTGTGACAGTGAGATGGTGGAGGGTTTAACGAAGCAGATGTGGCGGGTGCTGGATAGTGACGGGAAACATGTTAGGGGGGAGAAGGCGCTGGAATGCGGGGATCTTTCTTTGCTGGAGGGATTTGAGTTTAACCGCAGGCGGAAGGTGGAGGATGTGTTTCGGGGGCTGCCGGAGGTGCGGGTAGACAGGAGAAGGGGGC
>JAFAAT010000263.1 GCA_023426425.1 Bacteroidota bacterium
CGGAATGTCCAATGCATTATGGTGCGTGATGAAAGGTCTTGCTATGGCGCCGCCCGGAATGCTTTGCAGCACAGGAGTATCTACTTCAAGTGCGCCTCGCTCATTGAGAAATGAACGAATGGCATTCTTCATCTTGGTGATCTTCAGGAAGGTGTCCCGAACTCCGGGATTCACAATCAGATCTGCATAGCGCTGACGATACTTAAACTCTGGGTCACTCACCGCATCGAACACTTCACCGTCTTTTTCCTTCACCACCGGAAGGGGGCGTAAGGCTTTTGTAAGCAGCGTCAGTTCCTGTACGTGAACGGAGGTTTCGCCGGTCTTGGTGATAAATACAAAACCTTTTACACCAATGATGTCACCTATGTCAATCAGCTTTTTCCAAACAGTGTTGTAAAGGGTTTTATCCTCACCAGGGCAAATATCATCTCTTTTGATATAGAGCTGTATTCTGCCCGTACTATCCTGCAGCACTGCGAAATTGGCTTTACCCATGTCACGAACACTCATCACACGGCCAGCAAGTGAAACTGATTTATAGTTTTCCTGGAGTTCCTCTGTAAACTGCTCCTTAATCTCCCGAGCGTTATGGGTGACTTCAAAAAGTGGTGCAGGATAAGGATCAATACCAAGAGCCTGGAGTTCTTTGAGTTTGTTCCGGCGTACCAGTTCCTGTTCGCTAAGTGTCGATTGCATATTATTCTTTATGGATATTGCCTTTCGGCAGGCAGGCTGCAAAAATAGTAAGCCGGTGGCATATAAGCCGGAAAACAATTCGCCTGGGGCGAAACGCTTCGGTAAATACTCGGATGTAGTATATTGTTTTTCCTGTCCTTCTTATAATTAGCTGTAATCCTATTTCAGATATTCGGGTACAACCCGGAAGAGCCCACCATTGTCGCCACAGACCATAATACTTCCATCGTTGCTCAGCGCGAGGGAGCGCAGCGCACCTTCGGTGAAGCGGTCAAACTCCATCCAATGTTCCCCTCCATCGTCCGTATAGATAAACAATCCCTCTTCACCCACAGCAAATCCATGTTGTGCATCCACAAACAGGATGTCAAGGAGCCGGTACCGGGGAATCGTGATGTCATTACCATTCCTCAGGCGCTTCCAGGTATTACCACCATCCACGCTGCTAAAGATCGATCCATTGTATCCACAGGTCCAGACTTCGGTTTGGCCCCGGGTATGTAAAGCAGTAAAGTTGTCATTTTCAACCGCCAGCCACTCCCAGGTATGACCGCTGTCTACGGTTTTCATGACAACACCATAGCCGGAGATATAGCCTGTTGCACCATCAACCATTTCTACATCATTTAATCCAAAGGGGAACACCTGTCCGCCACTGTAGTTTCCCGCGGCATCGATGAATGCTACTGTGCCTTCCCTGGATACCAATGTACTGATCAGGACCCCTTTCTCAGCAGATCCAAAGTCTAAATCCACATAGAAGTTCCAGAATGGAAGTTTCACGTACTTCCAGTCATCATCAGGAGTGCCATAAACGATCTTCCCGTCAATGCCACACATGTAATAGTTGCCATTTGGTGAACGTGCTGCTCCATAAAGTCCTTTGCCAGCTCCCGGGTCGGGCAGGTTCTCCCAGGTTCTGCCATTATCGCGGGTCAATAACAGGTCTGCTTTCGCGAATTTGTTACCCCCTGCAATTACACCCGTGCCATCAGGGTGCAGCACAATCTTGTTCAGGCGGTTATTCGTATTCGTTTCGATGCGTTCTACTGACTGCCAATGCAACAGATCCTTTTTGCAGGAAAACAGAACCAGGCAAAGGAAACATAGTATCAGGCTTTTTATTCTCATTCTATCGCATTAATACCCTTCCGGCTTTTTCCTGAGTACATTCTTTCATAAATGCAGAGGATGTCCTCGAAGGAAACGCTCCACAAAATAAACAACTTTCGTTCTGCCCGTCGCCTGTCCCGGCTTTACTCAGCTCCCACCCAACATTCTCCCGAAGTTCCGTCGACTTTCCCTCGACGTTCCCCAGGTGTTACACAAAACATAAAAGCCGGACTGTCCTCTGTGCCTGAAATACAGATAAAAGGAAAAGGCCGCCGTTAAGGCAGCCTTGGGTTAGTTATTACCTCTTTGTCTACTCCTTCACGAAGCTCGCTTTGTATTCTGCTTCCTTGTTCTTCAGTCGAACATGGTAAACTCCGGGTACTAAATCACCGGTGTTCAGCCTGATCCTCTCTCCCTCATGTTTATGTTCAACTTTGACTATTCTGCCCATGGCATCATAGATTCGCAAATCTAATCCCACAGCTTCTTTGATGTCGATCGTAAGCTCATCTTTCACGGGGTTAGGGTACAGTTTCAACAGGTCTTTTTGCGAAGCAGGCAACTGCACACCTGCGGCTACCCAGTTGCAATAGACTTCCTGTGCCGTATCGCTGACTATACGGATGTCGTTGAAATTGCCTGTAGGACAGCCATTGTTCGGAGCCAATGGACTTACTACCAATGCCATGGCAAGCTTTGTCTTTTCATTCGACGCAAGTGTCGAGCTGCTGGAAGCGATAATGATTCGTCTGTCGTCAGGTGAATTACCGGCGCTGCACTCGTTCCAGGTGTTGTCGTCTCCTAATTCACCATTAAATACATACCTCGTGACAGGTCCCGCACCCGTTCCATTTGATGGAGTGCCCGGTCCCGCATAGTCATTTGTAACCGGAGTGCCATCCCGCCAATGCCCTCTCAGGTAATTGTTGAAGTGTGTGGCAGTACTTGGATTTCCCGTTTGTGGATCAGTGGTATTGTTGTAGTACATGAATCCTCCTGCGGGACCAGGTAGCGCACAATCCGTGCCGGGCATCTGTAGTATCCTTATGCCCGCCATCGGAAGATCATTACCATAGCCGGGAGGTCCATCCTGTGGAAGTCCATTGTACACAATTCCAAGTCTCCTCGACGAATCAAACCCGATCATGTCATCTCCAAAATATCCGAGATCAAGGTCCGCATAAAAACCAACAACAAAAGAATCCAGATCAAGCGCACCCTTGTTTGTGATCTCAAAATCGTAGAACACCACATTGTCAACCAGGGTATTCCTCTTGAATCCATATACATAAGCATGTACTTCCACCTCCAGTGGCATGCCATTCGTCTGTCCGTGCCCCGGTCCAAAATCATTAAACACATAGAAAAGCATCTGATCGCCACGCAGCCTGGGATGATCACCAGCAAGCGGATCATACATTCCATCGCTATTTACATCCACAAAATCCGCCAGTTCATTGTTGATTGTAAGTGGCGTGTTGTTGTTACCTTCCGCATACGGGTTGCCTTTTGCCGGCCAGGTAAGGATGCCGGACGGCGTGTTAGCTATCGTATGAGGGGAGGTTTGCAGAAAGTTATCAATGTCTGCTTTTTCTATTTTCCAGATCTTCGCCCAGGTCTCAGATTCTGCATGCGTTAATGGTGTAGAACCCAGTATAGGTCCCGGCCAATAGTCGTTGCCCGCCTGTCTGTAGGTTTGGGCAGACACACGTAGCTGAGACTGTGAATCATAGCCCGCCATCCAGATAGCTGCCGCATTCGATACGTGATTGCCAGAGCCAACCGGAAACTCTGCCTGGCCCTGGCTTACTCCCGGATGCCACCACATATCTCCATGCACCAGCTGACTCACACGAAGATTGTTGACGTCCAGGTATTCTATGGTTGGAAAGGCAGGTTGCGCCATGCAATCACTGCTGAACAAGAGTAATGTTGCAGTAGAAAAACTAAGTAATGAATTCTTCATGAGTATTGTTTTGGTTGCAATACCAAATCTAATCGCAAACACCAGGCGATACAATGCAAAATGCTCAAATGACAAACTTATGGCCTGAGTTTTACTTTCACCAGACAGTTATACCATCTGCCTTGCCTTGAGCTCAATGTACTTGTTAATTACATCTACCGAGAGGTTCTGAGGTGTAGTCAAAACGGTAAGAATTCCATGGCGGCGAAGCTCTTTTACAACTTGCTTTTTCTCAAAGTCAAACCGCTCTGCTATAGTCCTGATGTAGATGCCTTCGGTGGTATCCGCCTGGGTCTCGTGTATTTCCTTCAGGAGTGTATTCTGAAAGAATACCACACATACCAGGTGTCTTGTAGCCATGCGCTTCAGGTAAGGCAACTGCCGCTCAAGAGAAGACAGGGTTTCGAAGTTCGTAAAGAGCAGGATAAAACTCCTGTGACTAAGCTTCCTGTGCAGTGTAAACAACAGCGACTCGTAGTCACTCTCTTTGAAAGCCGTCGTCTGGTTATATAATGCCTCCATCAGCCGGTGAAGTTGCCCGCTCCGCCGTTCTGCAGGTACTATATTGCCTACCTCGTTGGAAAAACTAATGAGACCAGCCTTGTCCTGCTTCACTAGTACCACGTTCAGTAAAGACAACGCAGCGTTGATGGCATAGTCCAGCAGGGTCATTCCTTCAAATGGCATCTTCATAGTTCTGCCCTTGTCTATCACAACATATACCTGCTGTTCTCTTGTGTCCGTGTAGGTGTTCACCATCATCTGCGCAGACCGCGCCGTAGCCTTCCAGTTTACTGTCCTGATATCATCACCCGGCACATAATCTTTGATCTTTTCAAACTCCATACTATGTCCCAGACGTCGCACCTTCCTCACTCCAGTCATTGCATTTTCAGTCGTGGCAAACAACTGATATTTCTTAAGCTGCTGAAAAGAAGGGTACACCTTCACCACCATCTCGGGTGCAGTTTCAACACGTCTTTCCAGCAGTCCTAGCTGAGATTGTACAAAGCAAAGCAGTGCCCCAAATTTGTATTCACCCCTCGTAAGTGGCTTCAGTGAATAATTGATATTCACTCTGCCCTGCAACGCAATATTGGTAGTTCTCGAAAAATCCCTAACCTGGAATTGCTCCGGAAGCTGTTCCACAATCCTTACCCTCACCGGAAAAGGATAAGTATTTGCAAAGGAAAGCTCCACCTTGTTTTCATCCCCCAGACTGAATCTCGGTGCCATTATGCGATTGCTTCGCACACCTCCGCGCATTCTGAAAAGAAGTATAAAGTCCAGGATTGTCAGCAAACCCGCAAAAGCTGCAAAGATTGCCGCTGGTTCAAAAAGCCCGGGGATGAAAAAAGAAACCACAAAGAATACTACACAGCTACTCAATAGCAGATACCAGCGTCTGCCAATGAACATTTCTGTGAAGTATTTCCTGATCATGCCCTTAGCTTAACGAGGAATATCAATACGCGAGAAGATTTCTTTCAGCACCTGGTCGGCAGTGGCTCCTTCCATCTCCCGCTCTGGCGTAAGGCTAATCCTGTGACGCAGAACCGGAGGCGCCACATGCAGTATATCCTCGGGGATGATGAAGTCCCTGCCTCTGATTACGCTTATCGCTTTAGCTAGCTGAAGCAAGGCTACAGAAGCTCTGGGTGAAGCACCAATATAGAGCGACTTGTCATTCCTCGTTTCCCAGGTAATCCTTGCAATAAATTCTATAAGCTTTGGCTCTACATGTATTTGCCTGATTTGTGCTCTTGCAGCTGCCAGTACATCAGCAGTAATTACCGGCTCTATGGAATGAATCATCTCTGCAATAGCCTGCTGATTCTGCATAGTAAGGATCTTGATTTCCTCTTCCAGCGTAGGATAGTCTACTACTACCTTCATCAGAAACCTATCCAGCTGTGCTTCCGGCAAGCGGTAGGTGCCCTCATGCTCGATCGGATTTTGTGTGGCAATCACCATGAAGGGTTGTTGCATCCTGTGTGTCTGTCCATCCACCGTCACCTGCCTTTCTTCCATTACTTCAAACAGCGCAGCCTGCGTTTTCGCCGGTGCTCTGTTGATCTCGTCGATCAGCACCATATTAGAGAAAATAGGCCCGGCCTTAAACTGAAAGCTGGTAGTCTGTGGGTTGAATATGCTAGTGCCAATTACATCGCTCGGCATCAGATCCGGCGTAAACTGCAGGCGGGAAAAATCGGCATGAATTAGTCTCGCCACCAGCTTCGCGGTTAGTGTTTTGGCTACTCCCGGAACACCCTCAATCAATATATGCCCATCTGCCAGCAGGCCGGCAAGAAGAAACTCCACCATCTGGTGCTGACCAACAATCACCTGATGTATGCGCTCCTGCACCTGCTCTACCATTTGTACCAGTGGCGAAGTATTGATATGTTGTGCTTCCATTATTTTCCTTGTTTTTTATAAAATTGCTCAATAGTATGGTGTAAATGATACAGATCACTTTCGTCTATCGTCTTCCGCTCAACATGTACCTCACGTATGGTGTCCATCAATGACCTTACTGTATTTTCCGGCATGCCCGATTTTAGTATCAACTGTTGTGTGAAATGTTCATTCAACTGCGAGGTGTTAAGATAATAATGTGATCGCACCCATTCCAGAAAATGCTGGACCATTTTCTCCGCTATATTGTTATGATCTCCTTTGTTGTAGTACAGTCTACCCACAGTTTCGACAAAGGAGACCGAACTATTCTCAAGTGGCTTGACCTCCGGTATGATCCTTTGCTTCCGCTTGCTCTCGAATATCACATAGACCAGCAGGCCAAAGATCGCCAAAAAGAATGCCCATCGCGTACCTGGATACTTCAGCAGCACACCAAGATCTGAAGCCTTGGTGCTTCTCTTAAAATAGTCGTTCCAGTAAATGCGGGTCGGAATAATCGGGAGGCTCTGCCAGATCCCTTCCAGGTATTTCTCGTTCCCCGGTTGTAGCAGAAAGTAGTTACTCATCACCAGTGGTGCGGCATGCAGCGTGATGTGCCCGTCACCTACCGCATACCGGATAAAATTTGGCTGTGTTTTTACATGACCTAAGGTGTCTGGTAATGACCTTACACTCTCCATCATCACCGTATCTTCCTCCTTCACATTCTTCAGCTTGAAGAAGCCTAATACAGGTTTTCCCTGGTATCCAAACTGCTCCTCTGGCTTTGTACTAACGCTAATGCTGTTCAGGGAAGCCTTACCGGTATTCACATTGGTCAGCGGCATCTCCTCAAACCCACTGTTGCTGATCGTGCAACCCAGGTAGTCCTCCAGCTTTTCATCCAGGCCTCTGGAAAATATGACCACTTCATTCCCCGCCTCCGCAAATTCAACCAGCCGGTCCAGCTCATAGTCTGTTAGGTAAAAGTCCAGCCCCACGGCTACAAACAGCGCTCCCGCACCATTCAGCATCCCCTCGTCCATATTGCTATACCTGAACCCAGGCGACAGTGGATGGATTTCAGCCTCTGGATAAGCAAGTTTCAAAGACTCGAAAGCAAGGAAGCCCCCGTAGGGTTTCTTGTCTTTCTTGTCCAGACTCACCCTCCAGTTGGTTTTCTTCACAAAAGGATTCTGGCAGCCGCTCAGGAACACTGCAATAGAAAGTATCAGAAGGATAATGTAGCCTGGCCTCGTCATTGCAGTCTGTTCTTCAATGTTTCAAATGTGGCCATATACTCCTGGTACCGCTCCTCAGGAACAGGATAGTTCCCATACCAGGCATACTCATATTCCCTGGAGATTTTCCGAAAAGGGGATTTCAGATCCTGAATCTGTAGTTCATAGTAGTAGTCATTATTCGTTTTGTCAGGTCGATAGTGAATATGATGTCGCTCCTGTAGCAGTTGCAGCAACCGCATATAGCTATACCTGATCGCCATTCTATAGTTGCCTTCCTTCACAGCCTGGCGCAAACGATCATCCCAGTTACCGTCCAGCAGATCTTCTGGCAGTTCATCTTCCTCCACTACGGTTGCCTCCTCCTCCTTCCGGCTTCCTGTGAGGTTCAGGTTTTTAATGAAAATCCGGTACAGCGCATAGGCAAGTATGGAAATTACAAGGATCCATAACAACAGTCTACCCTGCGGGCTACCCAAAAACATGAAGATGGCAGCCAGGGCTCTGCTGAATACATTGTCTGCAGGATTGACAGCCGTGGTTTTAGCCATTTCTTTTTCTGTTCTGTAGCCAAAGGCCTCGTCCTGTGTAAGTTGCTGCCACTGGGCTTCCTCTATTATGGGT
>JAFAAT010000314.1 GCA_023426425.1 Bacteroidota bacterium
GCAATTTTAGTGCTGGTGGAAAAGCTGTAGTCCGGCACTCGTCTGCAAATAATGAACGCACCGGCCATTTTGACTTGAACCTCGGATGGAAGAAATGGGCGGCAGTATCCAGTGTCAGCTTTACAGATTTGGGTGACCTAAAGATGGGTAGACATGGCCCTGACGAATACCTGAGGCGTTTTTACACCGAGCGACAGGACAGTACCGATGTAGTAATTGCCAATGAAGATCCACTAGTGCAGCGTCCGACGGGATACTCTCAAATTAACCTGATGCAAAAGATCCGGCTTGCTCCATCGAATGAGTTGGACATTACCTATGGGTTGCATTATTCTACTACATCTTCTTACTCCCGCTATGATCGTCTGATCAGGACGAGGAATGGCTTGCCGAGAAGCGCCGAGTGGGATTATGGTCCACAGGAGTGGCTGATGAACAATCTGACCATCGCATATAGTGAAGGGAACGCGGTGTTTGACCAGGCGACCCTGAGGCTGGCGCACCAGTTTTTTGAGGAAAGCCGCATTGACAGGGATATGAATGATTTTGAGCGCAGGACAAGATTGGAAAAGGTTCATGCGTGGTCGGCTAATGTGGATTTTTCAAAATCCATAAAACGTAACCATCTGTACTACGGTGTGGAGGCAGTGATTAACGATGTTGAATCCACAGGAACAGATGAGAACATCAGCACAGGGGATATAGTTCCTGGTCCTGCACGGTATCCGCAATCGAGATGGGCGTCGTATGCAGCATACCTGAGCTATCAACACAAGTTTTCGGACAAACTCCTGATGCAGACCGGCGCGCGGTACAATCAATTTGTGTTGAAGGCCGATTTTGATACCAGTTTTTATCCGTTTCCCTTTACCACTGCGGACATCAGCAATGGTGCTGTAATTGGGAGTTTCGGACTGGTCTATAATCCTACGCGGAAACTTACTCTCAGTACAAACTTCTCCACAGGTTTCCGAGCACCGAACGTTGATGACGTTGGGAAGGTTTTCGATTCAGAGCCGGGTAGTGTGATAGTACCAAATCCCGAGTTGAATGCTGAATACACCTACAACGTGGACGCAGGTATTGCGAAGGTTTTCGGTAATTGGTTAAAAGTAGATGCAACTGCTTTTTACACGATCCTTCAGAATGCAATGGTAAGAAGACCTTTTCAGATTAACGGCATGGATAGTTTGATCTACGATGGTGAGCTAAGCAGAGTAATGGCCATACAGAATGCTGCACAGGCTACGGTGTATGGATTGCAGTTCGGCGTGGATATCAGGTTGCCAAGGGGCTTTGGAATGTATTCACGGCTTAACCTGCAAAGTGGTGAGGAAGAGCTGGACGATGGTACGAAAAGCCGGCTGCGTCATTCAGCCCCACTCTTTGGTGCGACACATTTTACCTTCAAACGCCAAAAGGTGAACCTTGACCTTTATGCACTCTATAATGGAGAGGTCAGTTATGATGAGTTACCACAGGAAGAGAAGGAGAAAGACTATATGTATGCAATAGACTCAGAGGGAAGGCCATGGTCTCCTGCATGGCTGACCTTGAACTTCAAAGCCATGTATGAGGTGACGGAGAAATTTTCTGTAACAATGGGCCTTGAGAATATACGGGATCTAAGATACAGACCTTACAGTTCGGGCATTGTAGCGCCCGGCAGGAATTTCATTCTCTCCGCTATGGCACGTTTCTAAGTAAGGCGTCGGTACCAGATGCGAGAAGGGGCTGTCCGATTCATCCAGACAGCCCCTCTTTTTACTATCTACTCTCTCTCTAATCCTTCAGCTTCACCTCAGCGGTTTGTGCTACTTCCTTGTTGTCTTCCTCATTGTTGAATACGAAAGCGACTACATGGCAGTTATCAAGGTTCCAACTCTTAGTTGGGCTATTGAAGGCAGACTCGGGGATTTTATAGATGAACTGACGTACATAAACACGGCCAGCTTCTTTCACTTGCAGGTCATTCAAGAATGAAGTACCGTTCAAAGGAGTCACATAATCGCGAAAAATGTGGCTATGCTTGTAGAAAGTATCGATCCAGGTATTGTTCTCCTGTGGATCAATAATGTCGCTCTCAGTATTCAATATTCCCAAACTTTGTGGGCTGGCCACGTCGCCTGTATAGGCAACAGTTACCCGAATGGTATCTTCGCGGGTGACGGGGTTATACGAGCTTGACAAGTGCAGGTTCACGTTTGTAGGAGTTATCAAACGTTTATTGATCATTTCTGACCACTTGGTTCTGGAGTCGATGAAATAGGTACCATTTTCTGTTACCCTGTCGAAAATAGCGGCAGGCTTATTCGGTTCGGAACCAAAGAAACTATACAGCTGCAACAGCATATCGTTGCGGAAATCATGCTTCGAAATATCAAGAGGAGTAGTTTGCTTGCCTGCATGCAGACCTACCACAACCAAGCGGCCGGGGTTTGCAGAGTCTGCAGCTTTAAGCAGTTTAGCACCGGCAGGGCAGTTGGGGCATTTTACACCTGTAGCTTCCTCGATCAAGACAGTTCGTAGCTGAGGAGTTTCAGGACCGGTAACATAGGTGGTATCAATAAAGGGAACGGGCTCAGTAAAATCGATTGCAGGTCCCTTTTCGTCACAGGAAGCCAGGACCAGGATAACCCCTCCTGATA
>JAFAAT010000330.1 GCA_023426425.1 Bacteroidota bacterium
GAGTGGAGCGATGAGATAGTTACTGAATCAGAACGCATGGCTTCAGAAGGTATTCGGGTACTTGCTTATGCCAGTAAGGTCATTGATCGTGTGCCGGAGGAATTATCGCCTGAGACATTGGAAGCAGACCTTGACTTTATTGGGCTCGCAGGAATGATTGATCCGCCTCGGAAAGAAGCTATGGATGCCATTCAGGAGTGCAGGACAGCGGGCATACATCCTGTAATGATCACCGGCGACCACAAGGCAACTGCTGCGGCCATTGCCAGAGAGATTGGAATACTGAGAGAGGGCGACCAGGTAGTAGATGGTGTGGAGCTTGGAAGAATGACGGAGGGCGAGCTGGCGGGTAGGGTAGAGCAGGTATCAGTGTATGCCCGTGTGTCGCCGGAACAGAAGCTAAAGATTGTAAAAGCCCTGCAGAAGCGGAAGCATTTCGTGGCTATGACTGGCGATGGTGTGAACGATGCACCTTCTTTGAAGACCTCTAACATAGGTGTGGCCATGGGTATCACAGGCACAGATGTGAGCAAGGAAGCGGCACATATGATCCTGCTGGATGACAACTTCGCCACGATTATCAGAGCGGTGAAAGAAGGTCGCCGGATTTATGACAACATCCGGAAGTTTGTGAAGTACATCATGACCTGCAATGGGGCAGAGATCTGGACCATCTTCATGGCACCGATTCTGGGACTGCCAATTCCACTGTTGCCAATCCATATCCTTTGGATCAACCTTGTGACTGACGGGCTGCCCGGTTTGGCACTGTCCACAGAACATGCTGAAAAGAACATTATGCAACGTCCACCGCGAAGAACAGATGAGAGTCTGTTCGCAGGGGGCACAGGCATTCATATTGTGTGGGTGGGCATATTGATGGCTGCTATCACGCTAGGCACGCAGGCGTGGGCAATCAATCACTCTGGTGCTCATTGGCAGACAATGGTATTTACAGTGCTTTCCCTGTCGCAGCTTGGACACGTGCTGGCCATTCGGAGTGATCATGAGTTTATCTATTCCCGGGGCTTGTTCAGCAATAAACCGTTGATAGGTGCAGTACTGCTAACCTTCCTGCTACAACTGGGAGTCATATACCTCCCATTTGCAAATGAGGTTTTCAGGACGCAACCATTGTCATTGTCTGAGCTATTGATTTGCATCGGGCTGTCTGCTGTGGTGTTCCATGCAGTGGAACTGGAGAAGCTGGTGAAAAAGCTGAGGAGAAAGGCATGAGCGCAGGATGCGGAGGCATGCTCTGAGCTTGAAGCTCCGGCAGTCCATTTTTCCTAATGCTTACCCTCAGGTCTAGCGGGTAGGAAAGTCAGTAACACGGTTCCGCTTTTAAGGACACGACTGCTTACGAGATTCAGGTGGAGCATGCTCTTCATGCCCGTAAAGAGAGAAACCCCATCAGGTATAGCCACAGGGTCAATCATGAACAAGTATTCATCAACCAGGTCATGCTCCGCAAGCTGCCTGAGCACATCACCACTACCTAGAAGTGTCATGTCCTTTGCGCCTTGCTTTAGCCTCCTGATTTCGGTAATCATGTCTGTATTTACCACCCGCGCCTGGTCCCAACTTACCTCTTTGAGTGTGCGGGAAAAGACAATCTTCTCTGCCCGGTTCATGCCCTCAGCCACTATGGGGTAGAGATTCATCGCTTCCTCTGAATAGATGCATACTCATAAGCAGCCAGGGGCAGATGCGACAGCGTTAAGGCGGAAAGCGGCAGCGAGAAAGCAAAAGGGTTAGACAGTAATCCTTCTCAAAATTCAAACCGGTCGGACCGGTTAAAATCGCAAATTTCTCCAAAAAAAACTAGTTCCGATTCTTGGTTTCAGCCCTGTTTTTTAGTATATTGCTTTACTGGTTTCAGGACGGTTCAAGCCTTTCCCAGCTGATAAAAAAGCCCTAAAAAAAACGTCGAGCTTCAGAACATCTACAGAACCCCTACAGGACAATTACAGAACACCTACAGAACCTTTACTTCATGTCACCACCAGGACTACTCCTTGTTTACTCCCTGACAGCAAGCTGACTACAAGGAATCAAAACGGCATCAATGCCTGTCTTGGGTCGGTTTCAATGGGATCAACCCTATTCTCATTCGAAACCACAGAAAAAAGCCTGGACGCCATCAGAACCCCGCCAGACCAAGGTCACCTTCCCCTCGTTCATATCCCTCATCCACCAGCCAGTTCCTGCTATCCGCAGCTGCAGTGGCCAGTTCATCACAACGGTTGTTCATCGGGTTGTTCGCATGGCCTTTTACCCAGATGAATTTTATCTTATGGCGCTGGGCCAGCTGTTGGTATTTCATCCAAAGGTCCGCATTCTTCTTGCCCAGTGGTCCTCTGTGTAACTAAACACCCCCCAATGTTCACTCGCGCCAGTCATCTAAACAAAAACACAAAACACAAATCAACAACTACCCAAATCAACAAATCAACAACTCCTGCAGTGAGGGTCTGTCCGCAAGGAGCTCTCCCAGGGTTATGACGGGCTAGCTCTTGCGGTTAAAGCTTGAAGAGAACCACAGAGGTCTAACGCGAGTACCTTCTAAAAAGGTAGGCTTTCTCTTTCGCGCTAACGTCTATTGCTTTGTTTTGTTAATTAATGGTTAATGCGCCTCGAACATTAAAAAAGATTCAATCCGGCAGTAATCTTTACATTTTTATATAAATAGTCAGATTTTCAATGGTTCAGTGAAGCAACTGGGCAGTGGTTCTGAACTAATTATACTTGGGGAGAGAACAGGGAATCAAATTAAATTTTCCAAAATCAGCTAAATAAATTTTAGACATGATCTCCTTGCAACTAGTTCGAAAGCGACTGCTTTTAATTTTTTGTCTGTTTGTTGCCTCATTCAGTTTTGCGCAATCCTGGCAACCAGTTGGGCCGGATGATTTTACTGATCCCTCTATTGCCAGCGGCGCAGAGTTAGATATGAAGCTCGATAATGCAGGCTATCCAGTACTAGCTTTCCTGGATAATGGTGATAATTGGAAAGCTTCAGTACTTCATTGGGATGGTAGTTCCTGGATTCCCTATGGCACCCAGGCTATTTCATCAAATAATGTGAATTACTTGTCGTTGGTAATCGACGCGAACGGATACCCTATAGTGGCGTATACTGATCCAGATTACTTTGGCAGAGCCACTGTTAAAAGGTGGAATGGTTCTTCTTGGTCTACCGTAGGAAATCCGGGTTTTACGGTAAATTCGGCATACTACCCGTCGGTCCAGGTAGACAATTTAAATAATCCAGTTGTAGCATTTAGCGATGATAGCCAGGGTGGTAAAGCCACCGTTATGAAATGGGACGGCAGTAACTGGGTATTAATCGGCGGAGCTGGGTTTACAGCAACTGGTGCGTCAATGATTTCAATGCAGCTCGATGGCAATCAATATCCAGTTGTCGCGTATCAAAATAGCAGTTCTCAAAAAGCAGTTGTCGCCAGGTGGGACGGAGTCGCCTGGAGCCAGGTAGGTGACGAAATATCTGACGGCGTGATATACTATAAGCTGGCGTTACGACTAGACGAAAATGACAATCCTATTGTTGGCTATACAGACGGCGTAAACGCGTATAGAGCAACTGCTAAAGAATGGAATGGTACTTCCTGGATCACGTTAGGCGACGTTGGTTCTACTAATGGGTATTACACCTCGGTTGAGGTGGACGCAGGTGGTTATCCGGTATTTGGATTCCATGCAGGACCACTAGGTGGAAAGGCAACGGTCCTGAGATGGAATGGTAGTAGCTGGACAGCAGTGGGAAGCGCTGGGTTTTCAGCTGGTTCTATTAGTGCAATGTCGGTCGAAAGATCCGCGACAAGTCTCTTTGCCGCGTATCGATCTGCCAACGGTATGTATGTCAAAAAAATAGACCTGGGAAATGCACCGACTGTTTACAACATGACTGGCAACAACAGCTATTGTGTGGGTGAAGCAGGAACTGCGCTGGGGCTGGCGAATTCTGAAAGCGGCACCACCTATCAACTCGTAAAGAACAATGTTCCACATGGCTCCCTGGTTGCAGGTACGGGCAGTGCTATCAGCTTTGGCGTTCAGCAGGCAGGGGTATATACGGTAACAGCTAACAATATCGCGGGAGTAAACACAATGAATGGGTCTATCACCGTAAGCCAAAGTGCGCTTCCAAGTATCAATGGTCTTCCCGCAGCTATAAACAGCTGTCCCGGAAGCAATCTTTTGCTTAACGCTACTGGTAACGCAAGCACCTATTCCTGGAACAATGGGGTAGTAAACAACGTGGCAACGGTTAGTCCAGAAGTAACTACAACATACATATGCACAGCAACCTCAACACAAGGGTGTGTTGCTTACGATACAGTGATGGTAAACGCATTGCCTCGTCCAACTGTGTCGATAGCACCTGTGGCACTAAGCTTCTGTGCTGGTACTGGCGTGACGCTTAGCGCTACAGGTGATGCGGTGAGCTATAGCTGGGATAACAGCGTAGTGAACAACACAGCTTTTACACCTGCTTCTACCCAGACCTATGTGGTTACCGCTACTTCGGACTCAGGTTGTGTGGCCTATGATACTGTTACGGTAACTGTTAACCCGCTGCCAACCATCAGTGGGGTGCCTGCTGATTTCGACATCTGTGAAGGCAGCAGTGTGACGCTTAATGCTACAGGTGATGCGGTGAGCTATAGCTGGGATAATAGCGTGGTGAACAACACAGCTTTTACACCTGCTGATACTACAACCTATGTTGTGACTGCAACTTCTGATTCGGGTTGTGTGGCTTATGATACGGTGACCATCAATGTGGTACCAATGCCTGCATTGCCTTCGGCTTTCTCTGTGTCCTCTGCTACGGTGTATGCAGGACAGTCGGGTGTACTATATGAAGTGACGGCTGATAGTTTCAGCTATCACTGGTCGGTAACCGGAAGTGCTTTAGTCCTCAATCCTAATGGACACAGTACGACTTTGGGAGTTGATATAAGTGCATCTTCCTCTGTGGATACACTGAAGGTGGTTGCATTTACTACCAGCTCGCCGGTGTGTAGTTCGGCAGTGCTTTCTATGCCTGTGGTAATATCTGATGAGATACTCTGGACTGGTGCTGTGGATAGTTCGTGGACTAATACCGGCAACTGGAGCGGTGGCTATGAACCCACAGTGTTCACTAAAGTGAGGGTGCCTGCCGGCACACCAGTTGATCCGGTTATTGCTTCAGGCAACCAGCAGGTTAAGGCATTCGCGCTTGATGCTGGCGCAACGACTACCATAGAAGACCTGCGCAGCCTCGATGTTATTGAAAGTCTTACCATCTCGGGTACTGTTTCAGGTGAAGGCTCGGTGGTGCTTAACGGCAGCTCTTTGCAAACGATTGCCGGAAACGGCACAGTGGCTAACCTGGAGCTGAGCAATCCTTCCGGCGCTACCATCGTTGCAGGGGATACCATTCATATTGGCCGGAGTTACGTACCTACATTGGGCGTGCTTACTACCAATGGAGGACTTGAACTGCTGGCCGATGCCAATGGTACTGCCTCTATCCTGAAGCCCCTGTCGTGCAGTGGCAACTATATTGATGGTGATGTGATCACCAATGTATTCATTGCTGGTGGCAACAGAAGCTTCCGTTTTCTGGGGCATCCATTCTCTGTCACCAGATCGCTTGCTGAACTTACAGATGATATAGACATCACAGGTCAGCAGGGTGCTGTGAATGGCTTTACTACTACAGGTACCAATAATCCTTCTTCATTCTGGTTTGATACTCCGAATGGCAACAACGACTCGACCATCTCCACAGGCTGGATGGATTTTACAAATACCAACGGTCTTGGCACCAATGCCTGGGAGAAAATGGAAGCCATCAGAGTGATGGTGCGTGGTGTGAAAGGTGAAGGGCTTGACGGGCAGGCCTATACTCCATCTGATGCCACCATCGATATGTCTGGCACTGTCAACCAGTGTGATGTTACCCATACACTTTCGTCTAACAACAATCCTGCTAAGAGAGGTTATAACCTGATCTCTAACCCTTATCCATCGGCTGTTGAGATGACAGCACTGGTGCGTGAGGACAGTGTCGGAGATGCATTTTATGTCTGGGATCCGAGAGCGGGTACACATGGTACGGGTGCTTATGTAGTGGCATCATTTGATCCATTGGTGAATGCTTCCTATGTGGTGCCATCACATGCGGGTATGTTCCTGTATGTGAAGCCGGGCAGTTTATCAGAGAACAAGATCACATTCTCTGAGTCTATGAAGACCCAGGACCCATCGAGCAGTGCAGTTTTCAAGACTACGGCGGGTATGACTGCAGATGGTCTGCAGCTACAGGTGCTGAGCCATAATGGCGATGTGTATTGGGACAAGCTTTACATCCGCTTTGACAACCAGTCGACACCGATGGTAGATGGACGTGATGCCTACAAGCTGGTGAACCCGGTGCTGGACTTCTATACGATCTCTGGCAGCAATAAGCTGTCGATAGATGTGCGTCCGATGGTGTTGAACACGGCGATTCCTTTGGGCTTTGTGACAGACTCGCAGTTTCAGTACACGATCAAAGTGGCAGATTATAATGTAAGTGGTACGCAGCTTTACCTGATTGACAAGTACCTGCAGCATGCAGAGCCACTTAGCGCGGGAGCGGAGTACCAGTTTACGGTGACTGCTGATCCGATGAGCCAGGGTGAGAGTCGTTTTGAGATAGGCATAGGCACTACGAATGCAGTGGCAGGTGTGAACTCGGAGAAAGTGCAGATGTACCTGGTGCCGAATCCTGCTACAGACAGGCTGAAAGTGAGCTTTGAGGCCAGGAAGGAAGGAAAGACTGAGCTGGTGGTCCGCAATGCGTTGGGGCAGCAGGTGTATAGCGAAAGCCTGGGCAGGGTAAGTGCTGGTAATGTGACTGTGCCGGTGAGCAACCTGGCGGCTGGCGTGTACACGGTGACATTGAGTGCCGAGGGCTTCACTGAGACACAAAAGTTTATTAAGCAATAAGGATAACAAGTATTAAAAACATAATGAGCGTTTTATGAAAAAGATAATGATGAAAATAAATGTGCTGATACTGGTGATGGTAGTACTGGTCCCGCTTTATGCAGTTGCGGATGGACCTCCGGGGTTTGACAACGGCGTGTCTGATGTTGGTGGTGGCGGTGGTGGTGCCGGAGTACCGTTGGATGGTGGCCTTAGCCTATTGGCTGCTGCGGGAGTGGGTTATGGCATCAAGAAGTACCGGGATATGAAGAAGAAAAGCGCGGTTGAAAAATAACGTAGAGACGCGCGATTGCGCGTCTCAAATTTAAAGGTAGAGACGCACAATTGTGCGTCTCTTGTAATGCAGGTAATTGCATCTTCGTTTCGGCAGGGTGTGCACAATCTGAGTTACAGATCAGCAGCAACCCTTTCCGGGTTCGCAGCAGTTTGGCTTGCGGGCAAACACCGTGATACTGTAGATGCCTGTCTTGCTGTTTCTGAAAGCAGCTATTTCCCCTGCAGTCATGTAGTTGCTCAGGATATCATCAGGGATATGAATTTCCTTTTGTTTTTGAATGGTGATGCTCTCAAATCCCTGCTGGCGGATTAGCTCCAGGTAGGCATCCTTTTGAATAGCACCACTCACACAGCCTGCATACATCTCAGCAGCCTGCTGCAGGTTTGAGGGGAGTTCGCCTTCAAGCACAATGTCGGAAATGCTGAAATGGCCACCGCTCTTGAGTACCCTGAAAATTTCAGATACCACGTTTTTTTTGTTTGGCACGAGGTTCAGCACACAGTTGCTGACGATGACATCCGCGATAGCAGAGGTGACGGGCATCTTCTCTATATCTCCCATCCGAAACTCCACGTTGTGATAGCCAAGCTTTTCGGCATTGGCGCGGGCTTTCAGAATCATCGCATCTGTGAAGTCTATGCCGATCACTTTTCCTGTGTCCCCGGTTGCCGCCCTGGCAATGAAGCAATCGTTACCTGCACCGCTGCCGAGGTCTATGACCACATCTCCTGGCCTGATCTGCGCAAACTCGGTGGGCAGTCCGCATCCTAGACCAAGATCAGCATCAGGGTTGTAGCCTTTCATTGTCGTATAGTCATCGCTCATGATGTTGTACACCTCGGTGCTGCAGCCACCAGCTCCACAGCAGGAGGCCGAGTTTGTGTCTTTGTCCTGTAAGGCTATCTCACTGTATTTCTGCCTTACCATTTCTTTTAGTTCTTGTTCGGTATTCATAACTGTCGTTTTTTTTTTTGTTATCGCAATATTGCGATTGAATTGGTTAAATAAAATCAGCAGCATTTGGATTTCTGCTCCACCTCCTTAAAAAAGCTGTTCAGGATGGTCTTTAGTTCCTTCCATTTCTTCGGCTCAAGACAATAACAGATACTGGTACCCTCCACGCTGCCTTGAATGAGACCTATATTTTTCAGCTCCTTCAGATGTTGCGAAACAGTAGCCTGGGCAAGTCCCAATTCATCGACCAGGTCACCGCAAACACAGGCATTGGCGCCGGCCAGTGTTTGAAGAATAGCAATACGAGCCGGATGCGCTATAGCTTTCAGCAATGCAGCCAGTTCATTTTGCTCTTTGGTGTATAGTTCCGATTTGGTGATGCCCACGGTGTGCTCTTCTATTCATCGCAATATTACGATTGGATTTTGGTTTTGCAAATAATTTTTTGAAACAGGTTTAAATCAGGTGTAGAAGATGGAAAGCAAACTCTTACAATTCTATGGCAGGAAGATGGACCCACTGCACTTATCATTGCATATCAATTTAACCAAATGAATCTTAAGAATTTACTTTCCATGTTGGCACTTGGCATCGCCTGCAATGCCACTGCTCAGTATCAACTGGCTTTTGAGAAAAACTACAGTACTAATGGCCCTTCAGCCGAAGGCGAAGACCTGGTGGAGCTGCCAGGTGGCAACATCCTGATTGCAGCCACGCGAAGCGTGCCTATTGGCGGCGGAGTCTTCCAGGCAAATGTGCAGCTACTCAAACTTCGTCCTGATGGTGATACCATCTGGACCAGGGAATTTGGTGCAACAACTTCACGTGAGTATGCAGAGTCCATGATACTGATGCCGGATGGTCGCGTAGCTATTGCCGGGTACATTACAGACATCCCCAATGGCGCGGCAGACGTATTGGTGATGGTGGCCGACACAAATGGAAATCTTCAGTGGCAGAAACGTATAGGCAGCATGACAGATGAATTTGCCAATGCGATCAGGCAAACACCAGATGGCTTTATCGTTGGGGGTGTAACACATAACAGCCTGATAGGAAGCGGCGACGCCTGGCTGCTTAAGCTGGACCAGAACGGCGACTCCCTTTGGAGCAAAACCTTCGGTGGCCCACTTTATGACGACTGCTGGGACATCACACTTACTCCTGAAAACGGGTTTATGATGACCGGAGGCAACTACAGCTTTGCCGCCGGAGATTATGACGACGCCTGGATCATTAAAACAGATAGCCTTGGCAACCAGATCTGGATGAAGAACTATGGTCTGACCGACCGGGTAGACTGGGCCTGGTCTATCACACCGGCGATCACAAATGGACAACTCACAGGCTATGTATTTGTGGGTATTAAGGACACAGAGGAAGATCCTCCTGGTGCCGCATACAGCAGCCTGCATTTTGTGAAAGTAGACACCGCAGGAGTGGTGCTTTGGGATAAGTCATTCACTCAGGCCGGAGGTTACAGGATCGACGGACGCGATGTGCGCCAGACCAGCGACGGAGGTTTTCTCATTGGCGGTTACAATATGTCACCATCCGTGAACGGCACTGCATATTATCTTTTGAAGACTGATTCCCTCGGCAACAAAATCTGGGATACCAGCATCAGTCAGAACGGGAGCGCTTATACAGTTAAGAGCGTATTGCCGGCTTCAGATGGCTCATTCTTTCTTACCGGCAGTGTAGCCACCTCAACGCCCACACAGTTCATGTTCGTCAGCAAGTTTAAACCAGCAGTAAACAGCATTCGTGAGCACCTGACAATATCTGATCTGGCGCTGGCTCCGAATCCTGCATCCGGAGTGGTAACCTTGTCCGGTGATCTTAAAGGACAGTCTGCAACAGTCCTCATCCTGAACGTTGCCGGAAAGCTCGTTCACAAAGAGTCGCTTGCACCTGCCCATAAGTTCCGGCACCGTCTGGTACTCCCGAATGAGGTCGCACCTGGTGCCTACACCGTGACTGTAGTCACAGACAGCGGGTCGAAGACGTTGAGGTTAATTGTACAATAGAATTGAAAGGTAGATTTAGAAAGGCCGCAGCTCAACACTGTGGCCCTTTTGCATATAGGATATGCTGTTCCTTTTTTGCTGGACAGGTCAGGCAACTACGGTTATTTACTGTAAGCGATACGTAAGTACTAATTGTGTAAATTTACATGCATGACTGACCAGGCTTATTTACGTGCACTCCGACAGCCCACACCTGAGGATCCGCTGCGGGTTCTGGTAAGCGCCTGTCTTACCGGCATCACCTGCGGCTTTGATGGTACGGCCAATGGTGAATACCCATCGGTGCTGAAGCTGCTTCCTTATGACAATGTGAGGCTCCTGAAGTTTTGTCCAGAGGAATACTCATTTGGCTCGCCAAGGGAGCTCTGTGATATCCATGGTGGCACGGGGTACGATGTGCTGGATGGAAAGGCTAAGGTGCTTACCGAAACGGGTGTAGACTGGACCGAAGGCATGATCAATGCGGCTGGGAAGATGCTTGAGTTTGCAAAAACTCACAGGGTAGAGCTGGCAATACTGATGGATATCAGCGCTGCCTGTGGCAGCCAGGTGATATATAGCGGCAGTCGCTTGAGGTCAGATAAAGTTTACCAGATCGGGGCAGGAGTAGCGGCAGCCTTGCTAATCAGGAATGGGATAAAAGTGATCAGCCAGAGAGATTTTGCATCGCTTGAGATTCTTTACCAAAAAATTGATCCGGAGCATATAGTTGATGAGCATCGTATCGATCACCACCAGACACCCTGGTACAAGGAATACTTTGCTAAAGCTCTTACACACCCATAAGCACACTGCCCAGGATGGCGAATACAATGATGATCCCGTAAAGCAGGAAGATAATGATCATCAGAATTCCCCAGAAGCGAAAAGTATTCTTCAGGTTGCGGAAGGCCTCATTGAGCTGTTCGGGATTGGCTGTATCTACTGCCGGCACCAGTTTGCGCGCAAATTGCAGTAGGGTCCACGAAGGATAGGCAATGAGAAACACAGACAGTAACTGAAATACCGTCATGCCCACACCGAAGCCCCAGCCATAGGCCTCTCCGAACTGCCTGGAAATATCCTGCGCGTTGAGCAGCACAAAGAAAATGGTAAGCAGAAAAAGAGCACTGATGATTAGACCTACTATGGCAAGGAACTTAGCCCAGCGAGCTGCTTCCAGCATATACCCTTTTGCCGTATCGTTGATGCCGAGGTTGAATACCTCATCTTCCGGTCGGTAGTACCTGTCCATAGGTGCAAAAATAGGGAATGTGTCAAAGCCGGCCGGATCATAATAGTTACTCCATGTAATTTACCGGTATAAGGTTGCTTCATCCGGAATGCTTCCTGCCGTCGACGATGTAGTTTTAGCGTAAAAAAAATAGCCATTCTGCCTCCATGATTTGAAATCTTTACAGATTCGTAATATTTTAGGTGTTCAAGTTTAACCTATGAAAGCGAGCGTGGCAATAGTTGATAATAATCCCGTACTCCGAAAAGGAATAACTTCAGTTTTGCAACAGGAGTTTGGTGCGATCACAGTATTTATGGAAGTTTCCGAAGGTGAGACGCTGCTGAAAGCCCTGGAAGAAACTACATTGATGCCGCACGTCTGCATACTGGATCTCTATAACACAGTGGACGGATTCGAAACTTTAAAAGCCTTAAAAACTCGGTACCGGAGCATCAAGGTACTCGTTTATTCTGCGTACTCACGCGATTTTAGCATTTCCTATGCACTGGCCCTGGGGGGCTCCGGCTATTTGAGCAAAGACAGTTCCCCTGACAAGTTAAAAGAGGCACTACAAGCCATAATAACTAAGGGTGTTTATCAATCCGAAGAGATGATAAAAAGCTATCATTACTTATATCTATACGCCGGCCATCCGGAGAAGATGCTCCAGGAACGGGAACTTGAGTATATCAGGCTGTGTTGTCAGGAACTTTCAAATGAGGAGATTGCAGCCAGGATGCATCTGAGTCCACGGACCATCGGCGGCTACAGAGATCGTATCTACGACAAATTAAAGATCCATAGTAAGGCCGCGCTTGTAAAGTTTGCGCTGGAGACCGGGTTGTATTCATCACCATAGGTTCAAAACTTATTCCACAATAAGTCCAGAGTCCCAACTGGGTGCAGTGCCGGGAGACACAGGACGGCTTCCCCGGGAAAAGATCAATTTCCGTTATTGCATGCCTGTTGATTTTCAGGTGGTTAGCTGGAGGTTGGGTAAATTTACGGTATAGAAAATGGGGCGAATGACCGTTGACAACTGATTGGTGCCGGATTAGGTTTGTTTCTGGTTTCCCGGATGTGGGGAGCTCAGATCACAATTTAATTCTTCACCACAAAAAATTCAGTTATGAATGGAGCATTCAAGAGACTGGTTGCCATGGGTGCAGCGGTCTTACTCATTGCCTGTCTGCCTTTCCTGAGCCGGGGTCAGACACCAATTCCCATCAATGGCGCAGATACCGTCTGCAAAGGAGAGCAGGCGGCGTATTCTATTTCTGCTAACCCGGGGCTGTACTACTACTGGCAGGTGACATCCCAGGGAAGTGTGAACCCTGTTACCGGCGCCGGCACCAATGTCTACTGGGCTGGAGCCGGTGTGGCCACGCTCACTGTGGTTGGAAAAGACTCCAACAATGTGACTATCGACTCGGGCACCAAATACGTTACCGTATTGCCGCCGCCGGAGCCGGTAATCACCTGGGATGCCCAGGTGGGTTGCCAGGTTCAGGATTCGCTGGGTGGAGAAAGAGTGGATGAGGACATAGAAGATGGCAAGTGCCTCAGGGTTTGCGAATGGAGCACCGTAACCTATACCGTTGACAATGCAACACCGGGAAGCACATTTACCTGGCAGGTTGCTGGCGGGACAATCATTGGTACACCGGGCGTGAGTTGTACTGTTTCCTGGGGGGCGATGGGGCAGGGGTCAATAAGCGTAACAGAGACAAATAGCTTTGGTTGTCAGGGTACAAGGTTTAACTGCATTGAAAAGATTGCCGGGCCAGAAGCCGATTTTGTGATGTTGCCATACGAGCCGGGCGAGCCGTTCATCACCTGTGTGAATAAACTGAATCATTTCCAGGATCTTTCACAACAGGGTAACGGCACACCGATCGTATCCTGGTACTGGGATTTTGGAGATGGAATTACATCATCTCTACAGCATCCTACGCATATTTTCGAACATGATGGTATGCATGTAGTGACGCTCACGGTGACCAATGCCTGTAACTGCAGCCGCACAATCGAATACGAAGTGGAAGTAATGCCCGAAGAAGGCGTTAGCATCACCTGCCCTTCTGTAGTATGTGAAAATCAGATAGCACGCTATTTTGCAGAACCCTGGATAGAAGAGCTGGCTGCCTGTGTTGAAGCAGGAATGGCTGGCTGGGAAGTAATTGGTGGCACTATTGTAAACCAGCAGGACAACTGGGTGGATATTGTTTGGGACCAGGTAGATTCCCTGGGTTTCGGCTACGTCATTTTTGATATCAGCGCAGACTGTGGGTATCCCTGTCCTTCCCCTACAATCGCCAAAATCCCCGTGGTGATGGATACCGGCTATATCCAGGGTCCGGAGGTGATTTGTGCGCGCAACAAACAATACCGTTTTAAGATGCCGCAATGGCCCGCTACAGTCTTCAACTGGAGTATGACCACGACGACGGGTGCACTGCTGATAGCCACCGACCAACCGAATGAATATATCATCCAGACCAATAATCCCGGGGGCATAGAGCTCAAGGTGGTTTATGAAAACACTTTACTTGGCTGCACGGGCTTCGCTACCAGGCGGATTGAAGTGAGGCAGCCACCCACTATCAACGGGGATACCATTGTTTGCGCCAGCGGCAGTGAAACCTACACGCTTTCCGGCGGCTATAGCGGTTTCTGGGTGCTGACCAGGCCGGGAGGTACACAGACAGGCTCCGGCAACAGCTTTGTAGCCAACTTCCCCACGCCCGGCAACTATACGCTCACAGTAAGCGGCAGCAATTTCTGTTCCCCTGATCCGCTGAATATAGAGGTATTGTCCAAACCTGTAGCTGCTGACAGCCTTTTGGGCCCCGACACCGTATGTGCAGGTTCGCCTTATGTATTCACAGCAAAGAACTCAATTCCAGGCACTATCTTCCGGTGGGCAGTAACCAACGGAAATTTTGCAGGAACTTCTTCCGGCAACAATGTGTCCATCAATTTCAATCCGGGAGGACCTTATACAGTGAAGCTATGGAGGGAGCTCGTACAGTCGCCATATTGTGCCTCCGATACCATTTACAAAACCGTGTATCCGCCAACTGTAAACGTATCGGTCAGCGGGCCGGATACAGCCTGTGCTTCGAGTTACCACGACTATAGCGCCGGATATTGGGGAGGTGAAACCTATGAATGGGAGATACTGCAGCCCAACCTTGGTAGCGTGAGTACACCAAACCCGGGTGCTGACATTACGGTGCTGTGGAACCAGGTCAGCAGTCCAACCGATGCTTATCTCATCGCCAAGGTGAGAAAATGCGGTGTCGTATATCGCGACACACTTAAGGTGCACATAATCCCTTCCGTGGCGCTGACCATAGTCGCTCCTGATACTGTATGCAGGGACGAGCAGTTTATGGTAGACATCAATTCGGCACCGGCATTGACCAGCTTCAATACATTAGAGTGGAACTTTGACGATGGAACCTATAAGTACACTACACCTGCCACCCACACCTATACCCAGCTTAATGGCAGCAACGTTACTTACACAATTACTATTGAGGTCACAGAGCCTAATGGTTGTTTCACCGCTTCCACTGCAAGTCACGACATCGTGGTGAAACCAGCACCTGTGGCAAATGTCACTCCGACCGGGCCATTTTTCATCTGCGACACTATCGCCGATCTTCCCATTCCCTTAGTTGCCACTGTGCAATCGGGTTTTGGGTCCACCAGTGGTATTGACTGGTACTGGAACGGAACGTTGCAGTCCAGTGGCGGGGCAGGCAATGTCAACTATAATGCTGGCTATACAGGTGTCCACTATGCCACAGTTACCAACTCCAATGGATGTACTGCCAATACAAACCAGGTACAGATTTCCTATTCCTGCTATACCCCATGCGTGCTCAATCCTGCACCTGTAGTGGATGTGACAGGAGGATTGCAATCCTGTGGATATGTAAAACTGAGCGGCAATTATTCACCTGGCGGCTTCAGTCCTGAATGGAGCTATCCACAACAGGCAACAGTTGTTAGTCTCTCCGGCAGTACTGCTGAGTTTACATTTACCAAAGCCGGCAGGTACACGTTCGTGTATGGGGTACATTATATCAATGGCGTTGGTGATACCTGTATTGTGCTCGATACCATCATCGTTACTGTGCCGTTTATTGCGGAACTCAAGTATGCTATTACCTGTGGCAGCATTCCGGGTCAGTATGAAGTCACCTTGCTGGATCATTCTAATTTTTATCCGCCAAATGCGATTACAACCTGGGATTTCTTCATTACGGATATGATGAATCCGGTGTCTAGTGGCAGTGCGACCAGCTATACTACTCATCTGGCACCGGGTAGTTACGTGGTATCGTTGTTGATTAAGAACGGGAACCCGGCGGACTTGACCTGCCGCGTGTATGATACCATAGTCATCCCGGATTTCCCTGTGGCTAGCTTTAGTTATGATCCTGATACAATACCAGAGATATGTATAGGATATCCGGTGCAATTTACGAGCCTTTCCACTCCTGCGGGATTGCAGCATCAATGGGACTTTGGAGATGTGTCATATAACGCACAACAGGATCCAGAAAGAGTATATTCTGACGCTTTGCCAAATCCAAAACTAGTGAATCTGAAGGTAACAGACATTTTCGGCTGTTCAGATGATACTACGGTACAAGTGATGATACATTCTAATGGCCTGGATGGCAATATTATCGCTTCTCCCGTAGCCCCCTGTCATGGAGAACCAGTGGTACTTAGTTTCGTGAATGCAGGTACAGGAAGTCCCTCCAGATTTTATTGGCAGGAAAACGTTGACACGTTTGCTGTTACAACCTTGCCTTCCATCAATGTTTATGATGCAGGAGCCTACTGGACGACTGTGACAGACCAGTACTATTGTTCTTTCTCCACTTCGGCACTGCCGGTAGAATATTGCATGGTGCCTGAGGCGGTGATCACAGGCGATACCAACTATTGTTACGGTGTTGATTTTACACTTACTGGTTATGCCGGTCCGGATGTTTCTGTGTACGAGTGGTATAGAAACGGCAGTCCTGTTGGTAGCAACAGCGCCACCCTGCAACAGAATGGCCTTGCGGTTGGTGCTTACAACTACCAATTGGTGATCAAAGTACAAAAGCCACTTGGCGGATATTGCAGCGACACCAGCGATGTATTTACCGTACATGTAAACAACCCTCCACCTAACCCGACGGTGAGTTTCAGCATGCAGGATTGCGATCTTTACGAGATTGAACTATCCGCCAGCAACACGGTAGCAGGAACCTACACCTGGAGCAATGGCATGAATGGCAGCACCATTAATGTGTATTCCGGTGGTCCGTACAAAGTCTACTTCCATGATGGCAGCGGCTGTGTGACTACAGCAGAGACAGATGTGCCACGTGACCCGCAGCTATACCTTTGGGTATTCCCCGAGGGCTGCTATAAGCTATGCCAGGATCTCATGGACCAGGGGCATTATGTACTGAACGGACCTGTCATACCTTTTGATTACTGGGAATGGCTAAATGACTACTACAGTGAAAACGGCTTCGGCTTCGTGGATCCCTATATGGTTACCGTTGATGGACCGCACACGCTTACACTCGATAATGGCCTTTGCAGCAAAACCTCCGGAGCAATGAATGTGGAAGCACATGATTGTAACTGCGAGCTGGAGGCGGCAATAGAGCATATCTGGGTGGAATGGGATGATGATGGCAATTGCTGGGTATATGCCAATGTGGTAATCAACAATCCCTACCCCTATTCGGTTTCTGTAACCCTCAGTTCGCCTGACGGAGACTGGACACCCAATACCCTGGTAGTACCTCCGGGAGGCAGCGTGCATACCGTGCGGTTCCTGCCAAATGCAGGCTTCACAGGTGGCAGCACCATGATGCAGCTATATGCACAAATTGTAACGGAGGATGGAATATTCCCTTGTTACTGGGAGTTTGAAATTGGCTTCCCGAGGATTTGTGACAGCTGGAAGCAGGGCGTGCTTTCACCTGAAGAGAGCCAGGGCCCCAGCGAACCAGGTGCGGTGACCGACGCCATCAGCCTGAGGCTCGCACCGAATCCTGCTACAGAGCAGACCAGGGTACACTATGCCTATGGCCGCGCTGAGGTAATGAACAGGAGCATTGAGGTGTATGATCTTACCGGCAGGAAGATCAGGAGCTTTGCAGTGCCGGATGCAGAAGGCATATTGGAGCTGGATATGAGCATGTATTCAGGCGGTGTTTATATCGTGGTGATGAAGGCCGACGGGGCTGTGTTGCAGCACCAGAAGCTGACACTTACCAGGTAGAGATGCAGATGTAGGATTTAACCATAGCGGGTGTTTGCCCGCTATGGTTTTACCAGTAATTAACTAACTTAACTATTGAAGATAATATGCTGTCTAATGTAAAAAGTCAAACCATGAGAAAGCACGCGATAATCAGTAACATCCCTCGAACCATTGTCTTATTAATACTTCTGTTTTTCTTTAGTTCTTCCACTGCACAGAACTGGCAATGGGGAAAGAGTGGGGGCGGATCTAATAATCCCCCTTCAAGTAATTCTGATTTTACCGAAAAAGTGGTGGATATGGCGACTGATGCGAATGGGAATGTCTACATTTTATCAACTGTCCTCGGCGGTGGGACGAATGTCGATGGAATACCTATACCTAACTATGGTAATGTAGATATGATAGTTGCAAGCTTCAATTGTAATGGTGATTTCCGGTGGTCTAAAACAATAGGGGGTTATGCAAACGACCGGGCCATCGCGTTGAAAGTCGATCGTCAAGGGCATGTGTATGTGACAGGCACAATGTCACCGCTCGGCTCTCCATCTCAGACACCGATTCATTTTGATACAGATACGAGCTTTGGATTTGGTTTTGCCAAAACGATGTTCCTGGTGCAATATGATACCAGCGGGAATTTTCAGTGGCTGCAAATGCCACAGCCTGATACGATGTATATCCTGAATGGAAATAAATACCGAACCATAGATATAGAAACGGATACTGCTGGCAATGTTTACTGGTTTTGTGTTTTGAACCCCGGAATGCTGGCTGCTACAGGTAACCCTGTGATAACCACACAGGCACCCTATATTTTGAAATATAATCCCCAGGGGGACCTTGTAAGCATTTTGTCTCCCGATATCCAGGCCGGTGCGAATCTACAGTCGAATTTTACATGTGGAATCGCGCGTGATCCCAACAGTGGCAGGTTTTATATTGCCGGCAAGTACAATAGTGGCACATTCTCTATTAATGGCCAGCCAATCACCAGGGAAACCTATGTCGCGGCATTTGATGCGCAGGGACAGTTCCTGTGGAAGAGAGAGAATTTCTATGCCCCTCCCAACAACGGAGGCTTTACCGGTAAACCGCAAATAGACCCACAAGGTAATATTTACCTGTGTGGTACTTCCAGGAATGGAGACGTGTTCAATGGTTTTAATGTAGTAAATACCATGACTGCAGGCGTCACAAGAATTCCTATAGTTGTAAAGTTGGATAGCAACGGGAACAACATTTGGATGAAGAATGGATCTGCGAATGGAGCCACCTACTGTAATGCAATCGCTTTAACTGGAAATGAAGTGATTATTACCGGAGGCTACGGCCGCCTCTTCTGGCCTAATGAGGATACTCTTTACCATGCAGCCAACCAGGGATATGATGTCTGGCTTGCCAGGTTCAATGCGCAAACAGGAAGCCTTGTAAAGCTGGACTCAATTGCAGGTCCTTTCGGAGCCGATGATCACGGCACCGCACTCACTGCGGACGCCAACGGCAATATCTACGTTGGTGGTGAATATGGTGCACAGTTGTATGTGGGTCAGGACACGCTTCTTAGTTTTGGAGGTCAAACCGATTTTTTTATTGCTAAATATGGCAACGCTAGTTGTGGCTGTGTAAGCCCGTCAGCCAGTTACAGCTTCAGCACCGTGGGAGCCACACCCACCATCAATTTTCTCTACACGGGCACCAGCAACGTGGACAGCATGCGCTGGACGTTTGGTGATGGCAATAGCGCCACAACTGTCAATCCTACGCATCTGTATCCCGGGAATGGTGCCTATACGGCTTGCGTAAAAGTGTATAACGCCTGCGGCGTCGACAGCAGTTGCCAGACCATCACCATCAACTGCCCGGTGCCTGTGCCCTCATTCAGCTTTATCTATGCAGGTGATACAGTACTATTCAGCTATACCGGCACCACTGCCGATAGCATACACTGGGATTTTGGTGATGGTCAAAGCGCTACAGGATCTAGTCCCAGTCATCACTACGCAGGTGATGGTACTTACACGGTATGCGCAACCGCCTACAACGGCTGCGGGAGTGAGGATACCTGTATGACGGTAGTGATTATGGACGTGGAGGATGTCTATGGTCGTGCTGCGATTACGGTATTCCCCAATCCTGCTAAGGAGTATTTACAGGTTGTAGGGCTTAAGTCCTCATGCAGCTACAAACTGTATAATGTAATTGGAAGTACCGTCCGGGAAGGAGTGATTGGCGTAACCACAGGACGTATCAACCTGGAGCAGCTTCCTGCTGGTACCTATCTCCTTGAGTTGAGGGGTGAGGACTCGGTGATGAGGGTGAAGGTGTTGAAGGAGTAGACTAAGATTTGAAACAACTCACTTGAACGTCTGTTTGATGGGCTTAATATTCTTTCGACCAGGATGCAGGCATATAAAAGGATAAAGAGGTGTATGGCCGGTACCTACACCTGGAGCAATGGCATGAATGGCAGCACCATCAATGTGTATTCCGGTGGTCCATACAAAGTCTACTTCCATGATGGCAGTGGTTGTGTGACCAGCAGCCAGGTGGACGTGCCCAAGGATCCTCAGGAGTATCTATGGGTATTCCCTGAGGGCTGTTACAGGTTATGTGAGGAACTGATGGCGCAGGGACAGTATGTGCTGAACGGACCCGTCATACCATTTGACTACTGGGAATGGGCGAATGCTCATTATACTGAGAATGGCACCTGGTATGTGAACCCATATGTGGTGTCTGTTGATGGATGGCATAACCTGACCCTTGACAACGGACTGTGCAAGCGTACGTCCAATAATATGGAGGTAGAGCTGGTCGATTGCCGTTGTGAGCTAGAGCTCGAGATTCATAAGATCTGGGTCGAGAAGGATGATGATGGCAACTGCCAGGTGTTTGTTGACCTTTTTGTCCACAATCCTTATCCATTCCCTGTGACGATTACTTTGAGTTCACCTGATGGCAACTGGTCGCCAAGTACACTTGTGGTGCCACCGGGAGGAAGTAATTTTGTAGTCACCTTCCTGCCTGATCCAGGCTTCAATGGTGGAAGCACTATGCTGCAGGTCTACGCTCAGATTGTGACGGAAGAAGGAATCTTCCCTTGTTACTGGGAGCGTGAGATTGGGTTCCCTGACCTTTGCAAGCACTTCAAGTATAGCCAGCCTGGTGAGTCTGCAGGTGAGGGCGTGACCGGTGCAGATGCAGAACGCATTAGCCTGAGACTGGCGCCGAACCCTGCTGTGCAGTCGACGAAAGTGCATTACCAGTATGGAAGCGGCAAATTTGAAAGCAGGCAGATTGAAGTGTTTGATCTGACCGGAAGGAAAGTTCGCAGCTTTAATGTGGCTGATGCAACAGGTGTTCTTCAGCTAGATATGAGTGACTATGCCGGAGGGGTATATATCGTGGTTATGAAAGAAGATGGTGCTGTATTGCAACACCAGAAGCTGACGATCACCAGGTAAATATCCTGAGTTAAAACCATAGCGGGCGTAGAAACCCGCTATGGTTTTTCTTAATTTGATACCATTTTAAACCATCGGGCAGAAAGTTCTGTCTAACTATAAAAAAGGAAAAGTATGAGAGTGGCTTTACAAAGAAAATACAGATTTCAGTTGATCAGCGGGCTGGTATGCCTGCTGTTGATGTTTTTGAACCAGGAAAGTTTTGGCCAGACCTGGCAATGGGGAAAGCGGGGAGGCAGTGGCAATAGCATCGGCATTGGCTTTGGATTTGAGCGGGTACTGGATATGACTACAGATCCCAATGGCAATGTGTATTTTCTGGCCAAGGCGAAAGCCCCTAACATCAATGTGGACGGGCAAATATTCAGTGGCATTGGGCAGGGAGACATTGTATTCGGTAGCTACGATTGCATTGGTGGGGTGCGTTGGCTCAAGTTGTTAGGAGGAGCTGGAGAAGATGTTTCGACTAGCATTTTTCACTCCATTAAAAGTGATGCTCAAGGGCATATTTATATTGCCGGCTATATGAGCAACGCGCCAACTTTTTCTACAGATACGTTGCACCCGTCTACTGGCAAAAGATTATTTCTGGCTCAGTATGATACCATGGGCACTTTCCAATGGTTACGTATGCCTCAACCGGATACCGTAAGCTCAACATATACAAATCGGTACCGTTTCCTGGATATGGAGGTGGATGCACAGGGCAATGTGTATTATTTCGGGACATTCAATCAAGGGCAATTAGCTGGAACCTCAATTCTGCTACCTGCCTTAGGCCCTTATATTTTGAAATATGATGTCCAGGGTAATCTTGTGGATGTAATTGAACTGGAAATGCAAATTCCATTTGGCACCAACGTGTATGCAAAGTTCGCCAGAGATGCAAACAATGGGAGGTTTTACTTTTCCGGGCAGTATAATGCAGGGAACTTTTCCATCAACGGACAGGCGATCACTAAAGAAGCTTTTGTTGTTGCATTCAATAGCCAGGGCCAATTCCTCTGGAAGCGAGAAAATAGTTTTCCTCCACCCAATAACTGCGGTTTCTTTGCTAAGCCTGCAATCGATGCACAAGGAAGTATTTATCTTGCCGGAACAAGCAGAGACGGAGATGTTTTCAACGGTTATACTGTTGTGAATAGCATGGTGAGTTTGCTCTATAGAATTCCGTTCCTGGTAAAGCTTGACAGTAACGGTAGCAATATTTGGGCTAAGAATGGTTCTGCGACTGGTGCGACAACCCGTGATGGTCTCGTGCTTAATAATTCAGAAGTTATTATCG
>JAFAAT010000077.1 GCA_023426425.1 Bacteroidota bacterium
GTGTAGTGGTCGACCGCGATGGCAACCTGTATGACCGCACGGGACGAGCACTCGAAAACGCCTGGGAAACGACGAAAGAAGGTGCTAAAGACGCCGGAAGGGCTATTGGCGACGCCGCTGAAAAAGCTGGTGACAAGATCAAGAATGCTGTGGACAACGACCCGAACGAATAAACAAAACAGGATCAGTTTTGAATACATTGCCTCAGGTATGGGACAATGTATTTTTTTTAATTTGGGATGGAGCAGACACAGATTAGAGTATGATTAAGGCGCTATGAAGGCGTTATGAAGGCGCTATGAAGGCGTGAAAACTCCGAGAATGGATTTTAACCGCTGTAAAAAAAATAGAGACAAGCAGGAAATCCATACTTGTCTCTTTAGGTGCGGCAGAGGAGATTCGAACTCCCACGCCCATGACAGGCGCTACCACCTCAAAGTAGTGCGTCTACCAGTTTCGCCACCGCCGCATCTCTGAAGGGAGGCAAAGGTAAAGCGGAAATCGGAATTCACAAATTGAAACTGAGAAAAAACCTTAAAGATCAAATTATTAAATACCCAGTAGCGGGATAGGTAGCATGTACCTATGCCCTAAATACCGGATAGGAAGCAAGTACTTACAGCCCAGACATTTGACGTATCCATTGGAGAATAGACGGAGGTCCCAACTGTGATCTCTATAAAGTCTCTATAAGGTCTCCATAAGGTCTCTAAAAGCCTGTCGGAAAAAGAAGAAATTGCGGGTGGGACTTCCTGCTTTTGAACAGAAGCAAACCAAAGATATTCAGGCTCTCTTAAGACGAAAAATGTGGTATATACGTTGGGTCCCTCTGCAATTTTTTGGGTAGTGTAAAAGTAACGTGCCTCGATCGAAGCAAGGGACTACCTTCTCAGCACAATCCTGAAGATCGTTCCTTTGCCCAGCTCAGAGTGCTTCACATAAAGAGAGCCATGATGGTAGCTCTCAATGATTCTCCTGGATAGTGAGAGGCCGAGCCCCCAACCTCTTTTCTTAGTCGTAAATCCCGGAGAGAATATTTTCTTTACCTGGTGCTTCGGGATGCCTTTTCCGCTGTCGCAAACATCAATCCAAACATGATGTGGATGGTTAACTACTTTCACCGCAATGGTGCCTTTCCCATCCATGGCATCCAGTGCATTGCGGAGGAGGTTTTCGAGTACCCAATCGAAGAGGGGGCCACAGATATAGACGATAATCTCCTCTTCGTTGGTTTCAAGAGAAAACTTCACCTTCTTTGGCGCACGCTTTTCCATGTACCGTACCATCTCAGTAATTCTGGTCATTACATTCTCCTCTTCCAGTTGCGGTTCGCTACCCACCTTGCTAAACCTGTCTGCCACCAGCTTCAGCCGGTCAAGGTCTTTTTTCATTTCCAGCACCGCTTCTTCGTTTCCCTCCTGCTCTCTAAGCAACTCCAGCCAGGCCTCTATGGAGCTCAGGGGAGTACCCAGCTGATGGGCAGTTTCCTTGGAAAGGCCCACCCAAACCTGGTTTTGGAGGGAACGATGTGCAGCACTCAGCGCCACCAGCACCACGACGAGGAAAAGGAAGATAATAGCCAGCTGGACGTATGGATAATACCTTAATTGAGTGAGGATATGCGACTGGCCATAATAGATAAAACTCTTACCGATGACAAAATCCGCAACGATAGGCTCATGCATTGACTTAAATTCTGCGAGCTTTTTCTGCAGGTGCTTTTCAAAATCCCTCACCCTGTTCGTGTCGATATTCTTGCTATCAATGATCTCATCCTGTTCGTTGGTGATAATGACAGGGATGGTAGTGTTCTGAGCCACGAATGTTTGCGCAAAAGTGAGCTCATCATCATTGGTAGCAGTAGTAAGTGTCTTCAGGCTCATGGCGAGCTGCTCGACCTTCTTCCGCTCTTCTTCAGCCAGCTTCTGAGCCAGCTGATTGGTGTAGTAAAGAGAAGCCGTAACAATGCCAAGGGCAATGAGTACCAGATATGTTTTCCAGTTAATGTATTGGCGCATGGTCCTCCCTTAAAACGCTGACAAGGTAAATAATATTGTGATTTTGAAGGAAGAACTACTATTTTTGTCCGCGGAAATTCACATCCTTCATGGACACTCAACACAATAACCAGGACAACTTATTAGATAACCCGGCGGATATTGAGCTGAACAAGCCTTCTAAATCACGCTTCCTGTTTCTGTTATTCTTTTTTAGTTTCTTTATCTTCTCCTGGGCAGGATGTTACAACCTATGGGAGCACCGCTTCCAGCCCAACGAAGATGCAGCAGATGTGCCAAAGAGCAGCCTGTATTCCCCCGAATATAAATAGGTCTTTCCCCGGAAAGTAATGATTGTATGCGAGCAAGATACAGCCGTAGTCATACTCAGCTATAATGGCCGGAAATGGCACGAGTTGTTTTTGCCGCTTATCGTTTCTGAAGCTGCTTCAGGATATGAGGTAGTTGTAGCAGACAATGCATCTACTGACGATACTTACGAATACCTGCAGGAAAACTTCCCAGGCGTGAAGCTTTTGCAGATAGCCGTAAACCGAGGCTTTGCCAATGGCTATTACGAAGCACTCAAACAGATACAAGCGAAGTACTACGTCCTGCTCAGTGCAGATTTTGAAGTTACACACAACTGGTTCCCCCCTCTGCTGCAGGGCATGCAACGCTACCAGGGACTGGCAGCCTGCCAGCCCAAGATCAGATATTGGAAAGAGCGGGAGCTCTTTGAATATGCAGGTGCTGGTGGAGGATTCAAGGATAAGTTTGGCTATTTGTTTTGCAGAGGGCGCATCTTCAATGACCTTGAGAAGGATGAGGGCCAATATGATGATGACATAGAAACATTCTGGGCATCTGGTGGATGCCTGATGGTAAGATCCGACCTCTATCATCAATTGGGTGGACTTGATCCTGACCTATATGCCCACATGGAAGAAGTGGATCTGTGCTGGCGCCTTAAGAACGCGGGTTATAAGGTTGGCTATATTGGTGGCTCCACTGTGTTTCATGTGGGGGGCAGTGTGATTTCCTATGGCAGCCCGCAGAAGCTTTACTACAACTTTCGAAACAGCCTGATCCTGCTACTCAAGAATGAAAAAGCTTCCAGGCTCTGGTGGCTCTTTCCACTCAGGCTGGTGCTTGATGGAGTTGCAGGCATGCAGTTGCTGATGAAGGGAAAGTTCAAGGAGACGGGTATCATCATCAAGGCACATTTCCATTTCTATGGCAGGCTTGGTAAATGGCTGAAGAGGCGGAGGGCCTGCCAGAAGCAGGTTACAGTACGGAATGAAGCAGGCAGCTATGAGAAAAGCATAGTATGGCAGTACTTCGCACTGGGGAGAAAGAGCTTTCGAAAACTCAACTACGAACCCAGGAGACTTACCTGATCGTTTCACCGACGAATTCCTGCACTTTACCGACAGTTCAGTTTCAACTACCTAAACTGTATTTTGTGGGGTCAGATCCCCTGGTAGATTTACAATCAAATCACAGACAATGAGAGATTACCAACCATCAGAAAGACAGCGTGGAGGAAACAAGGCAGTGATCGGCTTTATCATAATCCTCCTGGGTATTGTGATTCTACTCAAACAGATCGGCATCCTTTCTTTATTCCACATCCGTCTGACCTGGCCGCTCATACTTATTGCAGTTGGCTTGTTCATTGGTGTGCGCAACAGGTTCTCGAACAATGCACCCTTTATACTCATCGCGATTGGAGTCTTCAATCTCATACCAGCCTTTCACTTCACCATTGGCGACACGGAAGTGTATTCACGAAGCCTGGCTTTGCCAGCATTACTGATCCTGATTGGGCTGTATATAATCCTTCGCAACAGGAGGAAAACAGATCTCGATGGTTCAGGTCTGAGCCCTGAGCCTACCATCCATGCAGACGTCCTGTTTGGAGGAAGAAAGGAGATTATCACAGCCAAGGATTTCAAAGGTGGCAGAGTTACTACTACATTCGGAGGTGCGGAGATCAACCTTTTGCAGGCTGATACCCTGCAGGAACAAGTGGTGCTGGACCTTAGAGTTACCTTTGGTGGTGCTGAGCTCATAGTACCATCGCACTGGGAAGTGAGAAATAAAATAGAACCCATCTTTGGCAGTGTAGAGGACAAGAGAACACTGCGGATTCCGGACCCTGCGGAGCAGAGAAAACTGCTGATACTTGAAGGTAGCTGCCTGTTTGGAGGTATTGAGATCAAATCTTTTTAATTGAGGCGGCTTCTTGACTCATCAAATGGATTGCTACTCCTCATCTTTATGGGAGCTGCACTGGCTTTCACTGTTTCATTAGAGCAACAGGGTCTGCAGCGTGAGCTAGTGCTGGTGGATGCAGGTGTGAGTGCGCTATTGCTCAGCGCTGGCATCTGGACTTCGAGGATCATTATACAGCGCTACCCTACCCGCGTCGGACTGGTTGCCTATGCAGCATTTATCGGGTTGTTGCTAGGGCTGACAAGCTGGTATCTTGATGGGCTGATACTTAAGATCTGGTATGCAGACCGTGCAGATTATATCCGGTGGTTTCCATCCACTCAGCTGACGCGCCTTTTTGTGTCCCTTCTTGCAACGGTTTGGCTGGCTACGCTAGCTGCCATGCAAAAGAGGACTGCAGTGCTTGAAGAGCAATTTACGCGCACGGCAGATGCGGCAACACTGCACAAAGAAGCGGAACTTTACAAGCTTAGACAACAACTTCAGCCACACTTTTTATACAACAGCCTAAACTCGATCACTGCCCTGATCATGATTGAACCAGAGAAGGCACAGGAAATGATTGGCAAACTATCCGATTTTTTGCGAAGCTCTGTGAAGCGTGAAGGGAAGGAAATAATCAGCATAGGCGAAGAGCTGGAGTCGATAGAAGCATACCTGAGCATAGAGTCTGTGAGGTTTGGCGATCGACTGAATGTTGTCATTAACAAGGACATTCCTGAGGAAGCAGAAATCCCACCTTTCCTGCTGCAGCCTATTTTGGAGAATGCGATCAAGTTTGGCTTGTATGGCAGGACGGGTGAAGTGAGAATTGAAATGGAAATCAAAAAGCTTGATGGAGAGCTGACTATCACAGTGAGGAATCCCTATGATCCGGGCAACAGACCACCTGTGGGAACAGGCTTTGGACTGGAAGGCATACGTCGCCGGTTGTACCTGCTGTTTGCAAGAATGGATTTGCTGGAGACCCACACTAAAGACGGAATATTCATCACCAACCTTAAAATACCGCAAGGTTATGTACAAAGCGATTCTGATAGATGATGAGCCCCTGGCAAGGCAACTCGTAAAAGCATTTTTGAAGCCCTATGAATTGATTGAGGTTGTGGCAGAGTGTGGGGATGGCTTTGAAGGCTTCAAGGCTATCCAGCAACATAACCCAGACCTGATCTTTCTGGATGTGCAGATGCCAAGAGTGAGCGGGTTTGAGATGCTAGAGCTACTTGATCAGCCCCCATCAGTGATATTTACTACAGCGTTTGATGAGTATGCGCTCAAGGCATTTGAGGCACAGGCAGTGGACTATTTGCTGAAGCCGATTACGAAAGAACGGTTTGACAAGGCTGTGAAGAAATGGCTTGCGGACACTGAGAAAGCGGTGCCTGAAGGAGTCGGAGAGATTCTGAGGCAAAAGGTGTATGAGGGTTACCAGCACAGGCTGGTGGTGAAGGACAATGGAATGATCAGGATTATACCGGCAGAGGAGATATTTTTTGTTGAGGCGAGTGATGACTATGTGAAGATTCATACCAAAGCCGGCAATTTTCTTAAGAAGAGCACATTAGGACAGATTGAGACCTCTCTGGACCCGGGGCAGTTCGTTAGGGTGCACCGGTCTTACCTGGTGGCTGTTAACCAATTGCTGCGCCTGGAACCATATGAGAAAGACAGCCATATAGCTGTACTTGCGTGCGGTATGAAAGTGAATGTGAGCAAGAGCGGGATGGCGAGGCTTAAGACCATCTTGAATTGGTAGCTGGACTGGGTCGGTATAAATTTTAATTAGGCTTTTAGCTTGCCGGGAGATTGTATTAACAATTAAAAGCCCTAATTTGTTACGCCACTTATGAAACATCTACTCAACGAAGACCTGGCGAAAGAGGTCTACGAAGCTCACTACAAATCGGCCTTATCCTTTGAGGTATTCATGCGCCGGTTGGTCAGGGGTTTTGATTTGCTGAAGGAGAATCAGGAGATAAAGGAGCAGAAGAAAAAGCGTTTCCTGGAGCGGGACCAACTTGAAGAAATCAAGATGGCCCTGCAGTATAACCAGGCTCGATTGATACAGTTGCTGAAGGAGAATGATAGTTGAGCCAAACAGTCTTAAAAATATTCAGGAGTCTGTTTCTTCTTTTGGAAGATCTCCTTTTCTCGTCATCAGATACCTTATGAACAGGTAGCCACCCAGTGCAGCTACGAAAATGAATATTTCAGAGACTATCAGGTTCTTTCCACTGAGGTATTTAACTACTGCATCCTGGTCTGGCTGCTGAGCGGTGAGCATCTCTCTTAGCAGAGGATCCTGCATGAGCATCATGCTTACGACAATTACGGCTCCCAGAAACCAGGCGATGATGACCGAGACTGCGGTCATCATCACCCAGAATGTTGGATTTAGATTTGTAAGCTTAGCTCTTACGTAGCTGCGGAAGCAACCCCATATCAATACGAATATGAGGCCCATTAATTAGATTTCATGAATTCTGTGATGCTTTCCATCATGTGATTAATCTGGTCCTGGTTCAGGCCGTGGTGGCAGGCGATGAGCATACCGCCGCGCATTACCTTGTCTGCTTCGGGATAGCCGCCTGCAGCAGCTTTGTGAGGCTGGTGTTTGAAGCCTGGCTGACGGAGGATGTTTCCGGTGAAGACCGTGCGGGTCATGATGTTTCTCTTCTCGAGGAAGATCTGCAGATCGCGGCGGATGAATGGAGCTGACTCGCGAACGGTTACTGCGAAGGCCAACCATCCGGTGCGGGAGTTTGGCAGCTGGTTGGGCAGAATGAAGAACTCTTCGTATTGCTCGAAGAACTTTCTAAGTGTATTGTAGTTACGCGTACGCTCGTCGATATTGAAGCCGAGTTTGTCGAGTTGTACCAGACCGAAGGCTGCGCCCATTTCAGAAGGTTCGATGTTATATCCAGGTTCTTCGAAGACGAACTTAGCGTCGTAGGGGATGCCATCAATTTCTACGTTGAAGCGGTTTTCGATCTTCTCAGATTCTACGAAGAGGGAAGAACTTCTACCCCAGCTGCGAAGCAGGCGACCACGGTCGAAGAAAGCGTCGGAGTTGACGCAGAGCATGCCGCCATTACCGCCACAGTTGATGACGTGGGAACCATAGAAGCTGGTGGCGCTCATATCTGTGAAGCGACCGGAGGAAGCACCGTCTATTTCTGCTCCGAGTGTGTCGCAGGAGTCTTCGAGAACAAACAGGTTGTGTTTGTCTGCGATTTCACGGAGTACTTTCCAGTCGGGGAGATTGCCTATGAGGTTGGGGATGATCATTGCCTTTGTTTTGGGCGTGATCATTTGCTCTACTTTATTGACGTCGATATTGTAAGTACCTTCAGCTACATCCACGAATGCGGGCACCCAGCCTTTCTTCACCTGGGGGGCTACGGTGGTGGAGAAAGTGAGGGCTGGAGTGATTATTTCTGAGCCTTTTTCAAAATCCAGGAGATCGGCAGCGAGGTAGAGGGCTGAGGAGCCGCTGTTGACCATGATGCCGTATTTTTTGTTGTAGAGGGCAGCTACGCGCTCTTCCATGCCACGGACGTGTTTGCCCATTTGAGTGCTGGTGCGCAGCACATTTACTACAGCTGCGATTTCGTCTTCCCCATGTACGGTGGTGCCGTACGGAACTTTGATATAATCTGTCTGTACCATCTGGTAATGATTAGAATGCGAAGGTAATTGTTAGACTGCAATATAGTAAGTTAGGGGATGCAAAAGACAAGTCAGTGAAAGTGTAAATTTGTGGTGTCTAATGGAGTATAAGCTGCGTGTTGAGTTGTCTGTCCGGAAAGTCAGTTTTTATTTCTGTTTTCTTCTGCCGAACAGGCTAAAAAATGTGTTTGCTAATCCTGCCAATACCTTAGAGTCTAGTTTTAAGCGATCCATAATCCTCCAATAAAGGATTGTATAAGTATAGATCAGTAGTTAACCATTAATTAGGTGCTCTGGACGTGCTCTGTAGATGCTCTGGAGGTCCTCTGTAGGTACTCTGTAGCTCAGAAAACAACAAAAAAAGACCAAACCGGTAGAAAAATCTGGTATTCTATTGATGTACAACGACAATATGCATATTTTTTTCTGCGTTGAAGGTGGTCGAAGGGTGGTCCAGGGGTGGTAGTTTGGTGGTTGAGGGGTGATTGGTGAGTAACTTATTTTGATTGTTATAGAGCATTTATTCAGTATTAAGTGCTCACTAAAGGAACTGCCAGGGAACAAAAAAAATGTGGCTGTCCCGGATCTGAGACAGCCACTAAGGTATTTTTGGGGTTTGTTACTCTGGGATCACTTCTTCGCCAAGCTTCAGAGGATAGTAGTACATTCCCCGTCGGCCGGGATAGAAGCCCTGGATCTGGGCGGTGCGGGATCTGGTGATTATTTGTTGTACTTCCTCTGCACTGTTGACAGCTTTGCTATTTATGGCTGTGATCACAAATCCTTTTTGCATGTTGGTCTGAGCGGCAATGAGCCCCTCTTTTATGTCGGTAACCAATACGCCATTTTCTGCACCGAGTCTTCGTTTTTCATTGGTTGATAATGGTCGCATGCTGGCGCCGAGCAAGAGGCCTGACTGGTTTTTGAGAATAGCGGTGGTGCCTTCCCTGTTTTTCAGTTCGACTGTCGCCGTGTGCTCGCGTCCTTCACGTCGGTAGGTAATCTGAATGTGGTCGCCTGGTTTGTAGCGGGCTACCTGCTCGAGCATCTGGGGTTCGGTAGTGACCTTTACACCATTGATGGCTGTGATGAAATCTCCCTTGCGTATACCTGCTTCCTTTGCGCCGCCGCCATCGGTGACGTTATTGACGTAGACACCCTCGGCGCGGTCGAGGCCGAGTTGGTTGATCATTTCGGGAGTGAGGGTTCTGGGGTCGAGGTATTCGATGCCGATGTAGGGGCGCTGATAGGAGCCATATTTCATCAGATCGTTGACGACTTTCCTGACAATGTTGGAGGGGATAGCGTAGGAATAACCTGCGTAGGAGCCCGTAGGTGAAGCGATGGCGGAGTTAATGCCTATCAGCTGTCCTTTGGTATTTACGAGGGCGCCCCCACTGTTACCAGGGTTGACGGCGGCGTCTGTCTGGATGAAAGATTCGATGGCGTTTACTGATTGTGTTCTGTTGATGCCGATTGCGCGGCTCTTGGCGCTGACGATACCGGCAGTAACGGTGGCATCGAGGGTGAGTGGATAGCCTACTGCCAGCACCCACTGGCCGAGCTTTACATCATCGGAGTTGCCGAACTCCATGTAGGGCAAGTCGTTTTCTTTCACCTTCAACACAGCTATGTCGGTAGAGGCGTCTTTGCCTATAACCTCTGCCACGGTTGTATAACGGTCGTTGAAGGTGACAGAGACCTGGTCGGCATTGGAGATGACGTGGTAATTGGTGACGATGTAGCCATCGGGGGAGACTACTACACCGGAACCTGAGCCTGTTTGTGGAGGGATATAATATTGCCTGTGACCGAACAAGCCACCGAAGAAATCATCATTGAAAAAGGGATCGCGGGCAGTGACAGTCCGGGGCTTAGTTTGGGTCTTGATGTGTACGACTGCCTGGACGGAAGCTTCGGCTGCTTGCTCGAAGCTGGCTGGTGGTGCCGAGCGCACGAGTTCGGAGGTGTTTAGACTTGCATAGTTCACCGGCAGGCGTGCCTCTTTGGAGAGGAGGGGCAGCTCACTCTGGAAACGGCTGGCCAGGAATATAGTAGCCACTGAAGTTAGAGCAGCAGTGACAATAACCGGAAGAAATCTGGACTTCATAGTTTAATTATCTCTGGTGAATTCAAAAATATTGTGTCTTTTTTTATGGATGTGTTAAAACTGTTGCAGATTTTGTGCCATGATTTAGGGCAGGAGGCGGTGATCCGGCGCGAGTAATAAAAGCTCGAAAAGTTTTTTTGTTGTTTCGTGCCTTCGTTTTTGTCCGAGAGAGCGTGCCCAAAGAGCGACGGATAGGGCGTGCGCGAGTAACAAAAGTCACACGGAGTTCCGCAGAGAGCCTCAGGCTCTGGCGATTGGCGTAGTTGGAGGACACTGAGCTCAGAGACAAATAGGAAAGGCTGTTGCTACTGAATCTGCCAGTCGACGAGTTGGTTTACCCATTCGGGGCGGAAGGGGGTTTTTACTTTGATGTAGTTGTCTGTGTAGCCTTCCATGTAGCCGTTTTTGTCGGCGCTTTCGAAGAGGACCTTGCGTGTTTGTCCCAGGTGTTGTGCAGTGAAGTACTGCATCTTCTGGTAAGAAAGCTGGCGGAGGGCTTTGTTTCTATCATGGCGGACACCGACAGGGACTACAGGTTTAATTTCTAATGCTTTTGTGTTCGCGCGTTCGGAATAGGTGAAGACGTGGAGGTAGGAAACGTCGAGATTGTGCAGGAAGTCGAAGGTCTCTTTGAAGTCGTCGTCGGACTCGCCGGGGAAGCCTACGATGACATCTGCACCGATGCAGCAGTGGGGCATCAGTTCCTTTATTTTAACAACCCTTTCGGCATAAAGATCGCGCTTGTAGCGACGCCTCATGGAGCCTAGTATCTTGTCGCTGCCAGATTGTAGTGGTATGTGAAAATGTGGCATGAACTTCTGAGAAGTTGACACAAACTCTATAATCTCGTCGGTGAGCAGATTAGGCTCGATGGAGGAAATCCTGAAGCGTTCGATACCGGGCACCTGATCAAGCTGAGAAATGAGGTCCAGGAAAGATTCTTCATGGCGCTTGCCTCCCCCACCCTTTCCGAAGTCGCCGAGGTTAATGCCGGTGAGGACAATTTCCTTGGTACCGCTGGCGGCGAGTTCCTCTACGTTTCCCAGCACACCTGCGATGCTGTCGCTACGGCTATGTCCTCTCGCGAGGGGTATGGTGCAGAAGCTGCAGTTGTAGTCGCAGCCGTCCTGTACTTTGAGGAAGGTGCGGGTGCGGTCGTTGATGGAATAGGAGCTGTTGAAGCCTTGTACCTCTTCGATGTCGCAGGAGCAGATCTTTGCGCTGTTGCCTTTGGAGAGTTCGGCCAGATGGCTGGCGAGGTTAAACTTTTCGGCGGCACCAAGCACCAGGTCGACCCCTTCAATGGAGGCTATTTCTGCGGGTTTTAGCTGCGCATAGCAGCCAGTGACAACGATGAGGGATTCCGGTGCGCGTCTTTGGATCCGCCGTACGATTTGGCGGCATTCCTTGTCAGCATTGTCGGTGACCGAGCAAGTGTTGATGACATATACGTCTGCTAGGTCGTCGAACTCTTTTTTGTGGAAACCTTCTGCTTCCAGCGCGCGGCTGAGGGTGGAGGTTTCTGAAAAGTTGAGCTTACAACCCAGGGTATGAAATGCTACGGACTTGCTCTGAGACATTGGGCGGCAAAATTACGAAATAGTGGGAAGTCCCTCTGTTCGAAGTTTAGGTTGGGGTAAGCGCGATGACAATAAATAAACATTCCACATTACACTAAAATAGTATAGCGAAGTATAATTCATTATAAAATGGCCGGAAACGGCCTATAGCTGTTCCCCACGTAAAGCTTAGAACTTCAACCTGACGTATTGGAATTTACGTAAAAACACTTGCTCGACCGAACCCGAAACATGTATCTTCGCAAGCTAGTTAAACCTTGCATACTGAAATGGCTTTAATAAAATCTATATCCGGAATCAGAGGGACGATTGGCGGAAAACCTGGCACTGCGCTCACACCTATCGACGTTGTAAAATTCACCAGTGCCTACGGCGCGTGGGTGATGAAACAGGGAGAAAACAGAAAAATAATCATCGGTCGCGACGGTAGGATCTCCGGGGAAATGGTTAGGAACCTGGTAGCTGCCACACTTCAAAGCCTTGGCTTCAACGTGGTTGATCTGGGATTGAGCACCACCCCCACGGTGGAAATGGCGGTGAAGATGGAATCAGCAGCTGGTGGAATTATCCTGACCGCAAGCCATAACCCCAAAGAATGGAATGCTCTGAAACTGCTGAACAGTGAAGGTGAATTCATAAGCGGTGATGATGGACAGTGGATCCTCGATTTTGCAGAAAACGGAGACCTGAACTTTGCTGACGTAAACAAGCTTGGTTCTATCACCCGTGAGGATGAATATATCCAGAAGCATATTGAGGAAATTCTGAAGCACCCACTGGTAGACATCAAGGCGATCAAAAAGAAAAACTTTAAGATCGTTGTGGACCCCGTCAACTCTACAGGGGCCATTGCAGTGCCGCAACTACTCAGGGCACTAGGAGTAAATGACATTACAGTGATCAATGAGGAAGTCACAGGCCGTTTTGCGCACAACCCAGAGCCACTGCCAGAACATCTTCGCGAGCTTTGCCAGGTAGTGGAGAAATCGAATGCCCACCTGGGTATTGCAGTTGATCCGGATGTGGACAGGCTTTGCTTTGTGTGCGATGATGGCAGCCTGTTTGGCGAGGAGTACACATTGGTAGCTGTGGCTGACTATGTGCTTGCCAATAAAAAAGGAAATACCGTTTCCAACCTTTCGTCTACCAGGGCGTTGAGAGACGTGACCGAGAAACACGGCGGCTCCTATAGTCCAAGTGCAGTAGGCGAGGTGAATGTGGTGAGAAAGATGAAAGAAACCAATGCTGTGATTGGAGGAGAAGGAAATGGCGGCATCATCGTACCTGAACTGCATTATGGCAGGGATGCGCTCATTGGCATTGCGCTGTTCCTGACGCACCTTGCGAAGTTTGGCAAAAGCGCTAAGGCCCTCCGCGCTACTTATCCCGACTATTTTATCTCGAAAAATAAGATAGAGCTGAATGAAGATGTGAACGTGAGTCGCATTTTTGAAGAGATCAAAAAGAAATACAAGAAGCAACCGATCAATACAGAAGACGGTCTGAAGATTGAGTTCGACAAAGACTGGGTGCACCTGAGGACATCTAATACAGAACCTATAATCAGGATCTACTCCGAAAGCAGCAGTGAGACTATGGCTAACAATATCGCCAAGAGAATCATGGAGGATATTAAGGAGATGATGATGTCGGTAGCTTAGATGTTGAGGCGGTGATTTGTGTAGGTGTTGAACTGTTGATTCGTTGAGTTGTGAAGTCGTTGAGTTGTTTGTGCAAAAAGCAGTGGTTAGACCGCTGCTTTTGTCATTTTTTACAAAAAGGGTTTAGTTTACCCAACAAGTATTGTCATATGTTCGTCTGTATGAATGGAAATATTCCGTCGATATAAATATTTTGCACTATATTTCCACTTTAAAACTCCTGGTATGAAAAAACTGGTGCTGATCCTGCTCGTGACTACCACAGCCGTTGTCTATTCCTGCAAGAAGGAAACTTCAGTTACTAAGAGCGGCGAAGTCTATCTCGACCTTCCCTCAGCCACTGCAAAGTACTACGATGACAACACCGGCAACCTGAATGAGCAGGCCACGCTGGGACGTGTGTTATTTTACGAAAGGAGGCTATCCCTGAACAATTCAGTTTCCTGTGCCAGTTGCCATAAGCAGCAATTTGCCTTCTCAGACAATGTCGCGTTTAGCAGAGGGTTTGAAAACCGGCTTACGGGGCGGAATTCCATGCCAATTCAAAATCTGGGCATGTCGGGATTTTTCCCTGGTTCCTCACAGGCTACTGGTAGCTTTTTCTGGGACGGCAGGGAAACAAACCTTAAGGACCTGATTGCCCGGCCAATGACCAATCACGTAGAAATGGGCATAGACGATCTGTCCAAAATTCCTGCGAAACTGGCTACGATGCCGTATTACCAGGAATTATTTACCAAGGCCTTCGGCTCTGCCGACATCACCATGGACAGGATTGCTGAAGCAATGGTGACTTTCATGACCGCCATAAGCTCTGTGCACACCAAACTGGATAAGACACAAATAGGCGGTATGCAGTTTTCTGCTCTTGAGCAGGAAGGTCTGCGGCTGTTTAATGAAAAATATGACTGCCAGAGCTGCCACCAGTTGTCGCCAATGGGCTATAACTCCTCCGCATTCATGAACATAGGACTTGACTATCCGAACACAGACCTGGGTGTTGGCGAAGTGACTAAGTCACCGCAAAACAATGGTAAATTCAAAATACCGAACCTGCGCAACGTTGCCATTACGGCACCCTATATGCACGACGGCAGATTTGCCACACTTGAGGAAGTGCTCGATCACTATAGCCATGGCATAAAAGATGATCCAAATCTTGATCCAAGACTACGCACCCTCGGTACCGGGGAGCCGATCAAAATGAATATTTCTCCTCAGGAAAAGCAAGCGCTAATTGCCTTCCTCAACACACTTACAGACTATGGAATGGTGACTGACCAGAAGTTCTCTGATCCCTTCAAAACCAAGTAAAATATTTTTATAAATCTGCCGGAAGAAGAAATTCTTCCGGTTTTTTTTTAGTTTAACTCCTTCTAATCACACAAAAATGAAAAAATCACTCCTGACCTTGCTTGCGATTGTGAGCATTACCACCCATCTTTCGGCCCAGGAAGAACCAGAACCAGCCCGTGGAAGGATATTTAATCATAGCATTGGCGTGCAGGCAAACGAATTGATACGGCAGGTGTTTAATTTCAACAATACTAATACACAGAATGGCATCAACAATCCGTACTTGTTGGTCTACTCGTTGAATCTTGCGAACTCCGGCTGGGGGATCAGGACCGGTGTTGGTTATACCTACAGAACATTTACCGACGATGATGGTATTACCAGGAGAGAGACGGACCTGAATGTGCTGAATGTACGTTTCGGATTGGAGAAAGCTTTTCAACTCACTCCGAAATGGTCCACAGGAATTGGAATCGACGGTGTGATGAACAATGACAATAACGAAACGAAAAGTACCACCCGGGGCTTTGATACAACTGTAACAGTAACAACTTCCAACATCAGCAGCGTTGGAGGAGGCGCCATGGGCTGGGTGCGATACAATATCAACGAGCGAGTACAGATAGGAACCGAAGCAAGTTTCTACTACGTAACAGGCGATCAGAAACAGGAGATTTCCATAACCACCAGAACTAACATCGGGGGCGGATCCACCTGGAATACGGTTGTGTCTAAAGTAGACAACGAGTTTGGAGAAGGAATCTTCAGGGTGCCTGTTGCCATATACCTGCTTATCCGGTTTTAGATAGTCATACTATATCTCTTGCAGTTGGTGGCCACGGCCATGCAGCAGTGCATTTTTTATCTATAACAAGTTGAGTATGATTTTTGCTCAATGCTTAACATCTTTGGGCAGCTTTTGTGCGTATGCGTCTGATTGGTAAATCATTTCTCCTTAGTCTTCTATTCTGCCTGGCGGGGTGCCTGGTGAGGGGGCAGGATGCCAAATCCGACAGTAGCCAGGTAAAACCGAAAACAGCATCAGGTAGATTTCTGCACAACATTTTCCAGGACGCACTGAATTCAATCAAAAGAGGCCCTTCCAATGATACAGCAGACCCCCAGGACATTCTTATTGCGAAGTCAGAGCAGTCTTTCAGCCGGTACCAGGGAAAAATCATCCGCAATATCGAAATAAGGCATTTCGGATTTGAGCGGACATTCACCGATACAAGTAACAGAATCAACTACATTGGTACAAAAATCCTCAATACCCTGCATACGGATACGAGAGAGTGGGTGATCCGACAAAACCTTTTCTTTAGCGAAAACGTTCCGCTTCATGCCTCTAAACTGGCAGATAATGAGCGGTTTTTACGTACACTGGAGTTTATCCAGGACGCAAGGATATTCGTCTACCCTGTGGGTTTAGATATGGATTCCGTCGACGTGCTTGTAATCACAAAAGACCTGTTCAGCTTAACCGGCTCGCTTGATTTTAACAGCATCACCCACGTGAGAACCCGTCTGGCAGAAGCCAACTTTATGGGTATGGCCCAGCGTATCCAGGGCACGCTTCTATGGGATCGTGAACGGGATCCGCGCATGGGCTACGAAGTTCTCTACAGTAAGTCAAACATCGGCGGCAGCTTTATCAATGGGACGGTAGCCTACACCCAGATAAACACTGGACGCAGTGAAGGGCATGAGAACGAAAAAGCATTTTTCTTCAGGCTTGATCGTCCTCTGGTCTCTCCATTTTCCCACGTGGCCGGTGGCTTTGAAATGAGTGTCAACCGGGCAGAGAATGTGTACCGTAAGCCTGACAGCCTATATTATAACTATGGCTACAACCTCTACGATGGGTGGGTGGGATACAACCTTGGAACAAAGAAACTTCAGGAAGACAAAAATTACGGACTGAACAGAAACCGTGTTTTTCTCTCTATGAGATATCTGCATACAAGCTTTCTAAAGACCCCTAAGCAAATTGGAGATAACTATGATCCTATTTACAATGATCGCGCAGCATTCCTGGGCCAGGTGAGTGTTTTCAGACAAGACTTTTATAAGCTAAACTACATCTATGGTTTCGGAACAACGGAGGACGTTCCTATGGGCTACCTTGTCTCAGTCACTGGTGGCTGGCACAGGCAGCTGGATCTGGAACGGCCCTATTTTGGTTTTGAAGCACACCAATATGTAGTGACACCAAAGGGCGGATTTGTAAACGCCGTTTTCAAGACAGGTGGCTTCTACAGAGACGGTGCTATGGAAGATGCCAGCACACTGGCAAGTGTAGACGTTTACACCAAGATTTTCTTCATCAAGGACTGGCGCCTGCGGGAACATATTCGGGTAAGCTACACCCAACTAAAAAACCGCCTGACCAATGAACCACTGCGCCTCAACAACCAATATGGCCTGTATGAGTTCAATACCGGTGAAATTACCGGCGAACGCAGGATCAGTATGTTTGCAGAGTCGATCCTATACACAAACAAAAAACTGATTGGCTTCAGATTTGCTCCTTTTGTCTCTGGCGGGTTCACCCTTATGACACCAGAAAATGTTGCGTTTAAGAAGTCGGATATTTACACCGGTATAGGTGCAGGAATCAGAACACGAAATGAGAACCTCATATTCGGAACCATCGAACTGCTCGGCATGTTCTTCCCACGTACTGCTTATGGCATCGAGCAGTTTACTGTGAAACTTACCTCAGATATTCAGTTCCGCTACCGCACGAACTTTGTGAATGCACCTGACTTTGTGCACCCAAATCTTTAGACCGCTACTTTTCGAACAATACATCTGCAAACATATTGCGGCTGTCCGTGAAAGTCTCAACGATTCTAAGTTCATTCTTATCGGCAAACTCATTTATAGTCATCTCATCAAACTTCTGGGAGATCTCTGTAAAGATTGCCTCATGTGCCTTGAAGTAAAGTTTCTGCTCTGCAGCTCCTATATAGACTTCCTGAGCGCATAAACTTACCAGATAGCTCTTCGCTGCACCAATCAGCGGATCATACACGGCCAGGTGAGTGAATTTGGTAACGTCAAAGTTTGCGTCCAGTTCACGGTTGATCCGCTTCAGAAGATTTAGGTTAAACTCTTTTGTGATACCCTCCTTGTCGCTATAAGCGCTTAGTATGGTGTGTGGGTTCTTCTTGAGATCGAAACCTACGAGTAGTTTATCACCTTCCATCATCATTTGACTGATGCGGCAAACAAAGTCGGAAGCCTCGCGCAGCTGAAAGTTTCCAATGTTGCTTCCCAGGAAAAGGAAAAGCTTTGGTACGTCTTTCTGAAGTACCGGTGAAGAAAGTGCCTCGAAATATTCTCCTTCTATCCCATAAACCGGAACCCTCCCCTGGAATTCACGTTCTATGCTTTCAGTAAGCGCTTCAAGTACATTGTGAGAGATATCTATCGGGAAGTATTCGAACTGTATATTTTGTTGCAGGAGCTCCTTAAGCAGCAGTTTTGTTTTCCAGCCATCGCCAGCACCCAACTCTATTACCTGCACTGGCTGATGGGTTACAGCTTTGTTGATAATTCTGCGGGACTGGAACTTAAATATTTCATGTTCGGCGCGCGTCAGATAATATTCCGGCATCGCCATGATCATTCTAAAAAGCTGATTGCCTTTTGCGTCATAGAAATATTTCGATGGAAGGTATTTGGGATTACCAGTGAGTCCCTTCATCACATCTGACAAAAACAAGGCGGATTCCTGAAGAATAGCGGGCATATGGTTGAGTTTATAAGAAAGGATTAAAAACCGTTCCACCGGGTTGCCGCCATCCTCTCATAGATAGCGGATTAGTCGAACTCCGGCAAACTGCCATTGCATCTGCGGATGAAAGAAATTCCTGTAACTCACGCGGCTGTGACCCTGCGGGGTAGCGAAAGACCCACCTCGTAACACCATCTGGTTAATCATGAATTTCCCGTTGTACTCACCAATTGCACCAGGAGCAACCGTATAACCGGGATATGGCAAATAGGCACTGCGGGTCCACTGCCACACAATATCCCGGAAATGCTGCGGAAAGGTCCTCGCCGCGGCTTCCCATTCAAACTCTGTCGGCAGATGTAATCCCTTCCAGTTGGCGTAGGCGTCAGCCTCAAAATAGCTGAGATGCATCGCAGGCAAATCAGGATCAAGCTCCCGGAGCCCGTCAAAATGAAAGAAGCACCATTTGCCATCTTTCAGGTGCCAGTACATAGGACAGGAGACGTTTGAAGTTCTTAGCCATTGCCAACCTTCCTGGAGCCAGTACCTGAAGTTCGTGTAACCACCTGCTTCTATGAATTCGAGGTACTCACCATTTGTTACAGGCCGGTCCATGATTTCGAAATTCTGTATAAACTGCCTGTGCTTCGGCAATTCATTATCGAAACAGAACCCCTCCCCTTCATATCCAATCTCATAAATCCCCTCCTGCTGCTTTAACCAGTTTATGTCTTTCGGGAACCCAAGGTGACTGATAGATCTTTTTAAGTCGCAGACTGGAAGCAGCGGGTGCTGAGCAAAGATGTACTTTATATCCGTCTGCAATAACTCCTGGTGTTGCTGTTCATGCTGAATACCTATTGTGGTGAGTTCAATGATTTTCTTTTCCTCAATACGATCAAGTAGTTGCTGCATCGCATTATCCACATATGCCCTGTAGGCAAAAACCTCCTCCACAGTTGGCCTGAAAAGCAAGCCCCGGTGATTGCGCGCCACCCTGTCGCCGATTGTTTCATAGTAACTGTTGAAAAGGTAGTTGAAGTCGGGATCGACTACACTATAGCCCTGCAGGTATTCCTTGAGGAGAAACGTTTCGAAGAACCAGGTTGTATGCCCCAGGTGCCACTTAGGTGGGCTGACAAAGTCTGCAGGCTGCACTACGTAGTCTTCTGGTAGCAGTGTATCACAAAAAGAAACAGTTGCCGCTCTTACACGCAGGTATTCCTTTCGAATCTGTAAGCTCATAAAGATGTATTATTGGTGGAATGGTCACGAAACCAGCGCAGCCGGTATGTATTCATGGCTGTATGTCCCAGCCTTGTTGTGAGACGGTGATTAACCCAGGCTCCGGTGACGGCACCCACACCGGGGATCATTTGAATCAGTTTCGCGAGGTCTATATAATCCCGGTATTGTTGCTGAAACGTTCTCCAGTCGAAATCTTCTGCCGATTGAGCAGCTATATCAGTTTCAGGCCAATCAGTCAGTATGCTATAAACCTCCTTTCGATATCTCTTGTTCGAAAAGCAGGCCTGAAAGGTATAAAGCAGGTAGAGCCGCTCGCGAAACATTTTTAGATCGTATCCATAAAGAGCAGCAATTTCTGTCAGCAATTTCAACTTAATAGAAAGCCAAAGGGGAAAATCTGCAAGGCTCGAAAGGATTCCACCAGCCCCGGTTACCGCACCTTCAATTGATGCAGTGCCTGCATAGGCAGCTATTTTGTCCCGCACGAGTGCTTCCCGGTATTGAAGCGTTTCGTCCTGCAAAGGTCTGGCAGTTATCCACCCTGATCCGGTAATCACGGTGTTCACCATATTCTTTAAGGCAGATGTGACAATCTGGTGAAATTTTTCAGGAAGCGCTTTGTTTATCCTTTGCTGCACCGTTTCCGATAGCCTGCTCCCGATCCCCGGGTTCTTCAGCATTTCCCTGCGCCAGTCTTCCAGCTCCTTTGCTACGAGTTGTTCATAATCCGGATGCATCGTCTTAAGTCTTAATGATCATACCAGGCTAGCCTCAACGTTGCAGTGTATCAGCCCCTGAGACCTTCCGTATATGGCAGCAGTCTGCTTCAATGACAAAAGGTTCCTCCAAAACTTTCTGACCATTTTGCATTCCCACGAGTCTGAATTCATCTTTCTGCTGTTGCAGCTTCTGGCGATAAGAATCGTCCAGCACCACATACACACCTCCGCCAATAGACTGGTCAGGTATAATTTTCTCACCGGTACTCGTTCTAATGGTATATACCTCATCCAGAGAAGCCGGCATTCCGTCCGGACCGGACACCTGCACGGTGACCATCGAGAAAATCTCCGTGCATGCAATATCCTCAGGACACTGACGGCGATCGCAGGATGATGCCATCAACAATGGAGAGGCAAGGACAAGTGAAAATGCTATAATGATTCGGTGCATAACCTTAAAGTTAGTTAAGTCCAGGATAATCTATGATAGGGCTTTAGACCCACACAACCTTTCCGAATAAAGCCTTCCGTTCCGATTTCTTAAAATCTCCGGGCTTTAGCCCGTGGTGTGTTTAGTAACCCTGCAACCGGTGATCACCGCCGGGAAGAAATCCGAATACCGAATGTCGAAATCCGAAACAAATTCAAAACCGAGAATGTTCAAATTCAAATGGGCCACAGGTCATCCCGCCGAGATCTCAGGTGAGTATTACCTGGCCATCTTCTTAAAGCCAGTGCCCGGGATGACCGGCGGAAATCCGAATACCGAATGTCGAAATCCGAAACAAATTCAAAATTCAAAAGCTTCAGATATCTAAAGGTATCATCAAAGAGTTCCCGGGGAACCTGCAATTGCAAAGATAGATTGGGGAGCAGCGGTATTATGTTACACACGTTACACGAGAGGCCTCAAATGCAGCCTGGGCGCGGAAAACTTCTTAAAAAAATGGTGATTTTTTCACCAAAAAGACCTGAAAAACTGCGGACTTTTTAAAAGAGCGTTCAGCCGGAGGAAAATGGAGCATCACTTACCGCTATTAAGCACTATTACACTACTTTCACACCGCTTTCACACCACTTTCCCCCGGGAGTTAGCGGATAAAAAAGGGAACGGGGTTTACAGCACGTCCTCCTCGCGGAGGAGCACAAAGCAATATTTTGTTGGATTTTCCTTCTCAATAAACAAATGGATATTCCCCTGCAATACGTGCAGTTTTAAGCTGGTTTCGCCGAGGTTGAAAAGATGGCTGATATATTCCCGCTGTATCCCGTTTTCAGTGTGCGTGTAGATCAACCTGGTTTTTTCAGTCTCCACGGCAATCGTTCGCCCGATCAGGTAAGTAGACGAACCATATTTCAGGGCGGTGATATAGTCCGGGTTGTCCACTTGCTCGATATAGGCATTATCGACGAATTCACAGAAGTCGTACTGGAGGATCACCTCTTTACATTTTTTTCTCAATTGCTCAAGGGCAGCCTTTACGTCAGCTTCCTGGGGCTCGACTGGTCGCGCGTATATCCAGTTTCTAATTTTCTGTACGCCTATAG
>JAFAAT010000212.1 GCA_023426425.1 Bacteroidota bacterium
GACCAGTATTCTGTGACTTCATAGATACGTAGCCCTGTGGTTTCCTTGAATTGTGCGGTAGTCACCGGTATTTTATGCTGTTCCACTGCCCGCAGCATACATTCGCTCCATAAGGGCTCGGTATCAAGCAACAATCCGTCCATGTCAAACAGCACAGTATTGATCATCATAATAGGTTGAGTTGCAAATATCTGTCCGGTGGGGGAGATTTTGGGTGAAAACTTTTGCAGAAACCCTGATTTGATGCGGTTTAGGACTAAATTAGCGCCCTAAAACAGATCAGATTATGAGGCCAAAAGCTTTACTAGCCTTGTTTCTGGCTGCGTCTTTTTTCACCGCGAAGACTGATGCCCAGACAACAAACATCAAATTTGAGGAATACGATCTTCCGAATGGACTGCACGTAATTCTTCATCAGGACCGTGCCACTCCTATCGTTGCCGTATCCGTTATGTACCATGTGGGATCTAAAAACGAAGATCCTGAACGTACAGGTTTCGCTCACTTTTTCGAACACCTGCTGTTCGAAGGCAGCGAAAATATCGGTAGAGGCGAGTTTATGAAACTGGTACAGGCAGCAGGTGGCCAACTCAATGCCAATACCAGCCAGGATAGAACATTTTATTATGAAGTACTTCCTTCCAATCAGCTGGAGCTTGCCTTGTGGATGGAAGCTGAGCGGATGTACAAAGCCAAAATTGACACCATCGGAATCGAGACGCAACGGAAGGTGGTCAAAGAAGAGAAGAAGCAACGATATGACAATACGCCCTATGGTCAGTTACTGAGTGTGGTATTTGAAAATGCATTTACAACGCACCCTTACAGATGGACACCGATCGGTAAAGAGCAATATATTGACCAGGCAACTCTTCCAGAGTTCATGGATTTCTATAAAACCTTCTATGTGCCCAATAATGCCACTCTGGTAATTGGTGGAGACATTGACATCCAGCAAACAAAGAACTTTGTTGCAAAATATTTTGGTTCCATTCCCAAAGGCACAAAGCCTATCCCACGTCCCACTGAAGTGGAGCCAGTGCAAACAGAAGAGAAGCGCGTCAACTTCTACGACAACGTGCAGCTTCCTGCAGTCATTCTTGCTTATCACACTCCCAAACTGGGAAGCGAAGATTTCTATGCGCTCCAGTTAGTTAACCAGTTACTGTCTCAGGGCAAAAGTTCCCGCCTTCAAAAGGCCATTGTAGACGAACAGCAAAAAGCATTGGCTGTAGGTGCATTCGCCATTCCTAACGAAGATCCGGGAGTTGCCATGATGTATGGTATAGCCAACGCAGGTGTTAGTCCCGAGGAACTTGAAAAATCCATGCTCGCTGAAGTGGAAAAGGTTACCAACAACCTGATCTCTGACGAGGAATACCAGAAATTGATCAACCAGGCTGAAACTGATTTCGTACAGCAGAATCAGCGGGTGCTTGGCGTCGTTGAAAATCTTGCTACTTACCACACCTTCCTCGGAGATGCCAATCTTATCAACACGGAACTGGAGCGTTACAGGAAGCTCACCAAAGAAGATCTGCAGCGCGTAGCGCAGAAATACTACAGCAAGAACAACCGACTGGTTGTGTATTATTTACCTAAATCGATGGAGCAGAAGTAAATATCAGCTAACCGGTAAAAACTACAATGATGAAAAAACTAACACTTTCCATATTAGCATTGTCCTGTGTTCTATTTAGTTATGCACAGAACAGCAACAACAGCGTCAGACCCAAACCTGGTCCCGCACCTGAAATTACTCTGGGTAAGACAGAGAGCTTTACCCTGCCCAACGGATTGAAAGTATTCGTGGTGGAGAATCATAAGCTTCCCTCTTTCTCGGCTTCCGTGCAGCTTGATATCCGACCAGAGCTGGAAGGAAATATGGCTGGCTACCGTGAAATGATGTCTGAACTACTTACCAGTGGCGCAAAGACAAGGTCTAAAGACCAATTGAATAAGGAAATCGATTTCATAGGAGCAACCATCAGTGCATCCGACGAAGGAATCTACGCAAGTGGACTGACTAAACATCAGACCAAAATTTTTGAACTGATGGCAGACATCCTGATGAACGCTCAGATCAGTCAGGAAGAACTTGACAAAGTAAAAACACGTATGCTGTCTGGCCTCGAAGCTGAAGAGAATGAGCCGGACGCTATGCTGAACAAGGTCAGCGCAGTACTGAACTACGGCAAAAAACATCCTTATGGCGAGGTAGTTACCAGGGAGACTGTGAACAACATCACTCTGGATCGCGCTCGTAAATACTACAGTACCTATTTCCGCCCGAACGTTGCCTATATGGCTATCGTGGGTGACGTAACCATTGCGCAGGTAAAGCCACTGATTGAGAAATACTTTGCCAGCTGGCAAAAAGCCACCGTGCCAGTAGCTGCTTACAGCAACCCTCAGGCTCCAACCTCCCGCAAGGTAGCTTTCGTGCCTCGTGAGGCCGCTGTGCAGAGCGTCATCAACATTACCTATCCCGTCGACCTTAAGCCAGGTGCACCAGAGGTGATCAAAGCTAAAGTGGCTAACTCTATTCTCGGTGGTGGCTCCAACGGTCGCCTGTTCCTGAACTTGAGGGAAAAACACGGCTGGACTTATGGTTCGTATTCTTCTATCAGCCAGGATGAGCTCAAAGGGTCTTTTACTGCTTATGCGAAAGGCCGCAACGCTGTGACCGATAGCTCTGTTGCAGAAATGATCGCGGAGATGAACAAGCTACGCAATGAAAAAGTAAGCAAGGAAGAGCTGCAGAACCACATCACTCATATGTCTGGTTCTTTTGCTATCGGCCTTGAAAATCCCGCTACGGTAGCTCAGTACGCTATCAACATTGAGCGCTACAACATGCCGAAGGATTACTACAAGAATTACCTGAAGAACCTTGCTGCAGTGACTGCAGATGATGATCAGGCAATCGCCAAAAAGTATGTCAACCCTGACAAAGCATATGTAGTAGTGGTTGGTAGTAAGGATGAAGTGCCTGCTACTTTGAAAAGGTTTGATACTGACGGGAACATAGAATACTATGACACCTACGGTAATACGGTCGAAGCTGCTGTGTCAACTGCTGCTCCTGCAAACATGACCGGTGACGATGTGTTGAAAAAATATATTGATGCCATTGGTGGTGCAAAAGCAATCAATGCAATCAAAGACATCAAGACTGTGAGCAAGGGAGCTATAAGCATGGGCGGTCAAAACCTGGAGTTGGTGATTACTGAAATGAAGAAAGCACCCAATCAGATGAAAATGATGGTAGAAGGTATGGGTATGGTGTTGCAGAAGAGGGTGTTGAACGGAGATAAAGGCTATAATGAACAGCAGGGACAAAGGCAGGGCATGACTGCGGAAGATCTTGCAGATGCAAAGCAGGAAGCTGATATTTATGCTGACCTGCACCCGGAACAGTATAATATCAAACGCACCCTAAAAGGTATGGAAAAATTGAACGGCGCTGACGTATATGTGGTTGAAGCAGTTTCAGGTGAAGATGACAAGACGACGGAATACTACGATGCTAAATCCGGTTTCCTGCTCAAGACATCTACTACAAGGGAATCACCTCAGGGAAGCTTCTCAGAAGTTGTGGAATATAGCGACTACAAAGAAGTACCTGGCGCTGGTGGATACAAGATTCCTTACTCCATCAAACAATCGGTCGGCCCTCAGGCGATTAGTGCAACGGTACAGTCCGTAGAAGTGAACAAAGGAATTCCTGCTTCTGAATTTGAGTAGTGGAACACAGGTTTTCATTGACAAAGGCTGCCGCAGGGCAGCCTTTGTTCTTTATTGTTTTTGATAGTTTTCGAGGCGCTCTGCCACGTAAGCTTCCAGCGGAACAGGAATATCAATCGCCTCTGTTCCTATTGCCGCATATCTGCCAATATCTGAGTTGAAGGCGAAGATGTACTCCTTATCCCCATAATTGACTTTAAACCGCTTTTCATTGTTGAAGTCGAAAGGGGTGGCCTTTACTGAGTAGGGTACACCATCTATCACAGTAGTTACATCAAAAGTCTGCATTGCACGTCGTTTTCCCTTAACTGCCTAAATAAGAGTGCCAGCAGATGGAGCTGCAAGGTGACGGGTAGTACAATAAAAAATAGCTCGACTCGGCCCCCTGGGATTGAAATTTGCAGCATACAAGCGCGAAAGAAATCGGTGTTTACAAAAGAGAGGCGCAGGTTAGTAGCTATCGTTTTCAAGGTACGGCCAAGCACCCCAACATCAGATAAACTACGCCTGCGCTTTATCTTCACATCTGTACGATTACGTACAAAGTATCCCTGATGTTGTTATTGGTGGCCGTTTCTGAAAACCGGGATTGGTATATTATAGGTTTGTATTTGACTGGATTGATATTCAACTGACAAGTTGCGTCTAAGTTGACGGTAACCAACCTGCTATCAACGTCAAACAGTCACTGCTTTCAGTGCCGGTTGCAAATATAGACGATATTTTTGGAATTAAACAAGTCTTAATTGCCTGAGTTTCAATCAGCGCCCGGCTGAATTTTGCCAGTAAAAATCCCTGTTGGGGGTCTCGCAAATGTGGAAAACTTGTCCTGGCATAATATTCCTAATAGAGTTGCAAAGGTTTTGTGATGAAAAGGACGAGTGAAAGACGAAAAAAAGCTGAAGTAATCTCATTTGATATATCTGATCTTTCTCAAACGGAACTGCGAGAGATGTTTAGTGAACTGCCAGTCAAGTCATTGAAGCAGTGGATGAATTATTACGTGGGTAAGGAGCAGTACGAGATTTGCAAGGTCATAAAGGAGTATATAGAGCTTAAATCACGCTAAACTCCTCTTGCCACTGTTACATTGGGCTCCCCATCTTCAGGGCTTGCGGCATGCAACGGGTAGCTGTTGCATGACATAGTCACTAATGATTATGTTCTTGTCAACTGCACCTGTAAAAAATTAAGGGTCCAGGCGCCATTGTTTGTCGGAGTTTTTCTCGCTGTACCAACGTTTCAGCCAACGTGAGATGCCATCGAGGCCGGGGTACATGATCCTCTCGGAGATATTTGCCTGATCAAGCTTGTCCCGGATTTCCCATTTCAGTTGAGCCGGAATAATGATTTTCTTGTACAACCGCGGATGATTGTTCAGCCAGTCCATCTTATCTGCATCAGGATCAAGCATAAACGAGAAGAGGGCAAACTGATTGACCATTCTGTCGTCCAGAGAGGGCGGCTCCATAAACATAAATGCATTCCCATGTTTACGGGTAAAGTTTTCTATTTCAGCTAAAGAGTTTCCTATGAGTTCCTGGAGCTCGAAGCAGCTGTAGGTCAACAGGGATTTCCGGAAAATCGTGTCCTGCAGGCATTCGGGCAACATCTCTCTAACCTGTACAAAATCAACCATCCAGATCACACCATCAAGATGGAAGGAGTCATGGAATTCTGTCATGAAATGTAGCGCCACATTCGGTGAGTAGCTCCAGTCGAGGAGCCGCGTGGGCAGTCCATGGTGCTGGCCGATTGACATCCAGTTCCAGATGTTGTCATAGTCTCCGATAATGGTATTCACCGGAGCATACTTTCTGAAATTCCTCAGAATGTGTTCTTCCACTTCCGAAGGGCGGCGCCCTATCCGTTGAAGGCTCGTCGTCAGCGTCATGTCTTTCACGGCCATCCCACGATAGGCATATCTGGAGCGGTAGCGGTCAATGTCCTGTTCATACTCCCGGAACAAAAACTCCTGAAGATCGAGCCAGTCTTCCGCCTGTAGGGTGTTTGCATCAAGCTCCAGCATATGTCCCTAAGAAGATAAAAATCAGACCATTTGGGAAACCGATGACGTACAGTAAACATTCCAAAGCAAACTCAATGGCAACGTGGGCTGTCTGACCACGCGTGGATGTTGCCCGCTCGTCTCTCAAAAAAAACGGGGAGATGCTTTCCTTTCCAGGAAATAAATTTTAATTTCAGGGTTATTAATTATTCTTTATTTATTTTTTATGCAAGAAGGTACAATTAAATTCTTCAATGAGACCAAGGGTTTCGGTTTCATTAAGCCTGCAGATGGCAGTGCTGAAGTGTTCGTTCACGTGACTGGCCTCATTGACAAAGTGACCCAGGACGACCGTGTCAGCTATGAAGTGCAGGACGGTAAAAAAGGTAAGAACGCAGTGAATGTCAGGAAAATCAGCTAACATCCAAAGCGCCTTACCCGCTGCTAACAGATAGGACCAGACTAATATAAATCTTCAGCTATTACCCGCAGTTACTACCTTCTGTTTAGGTGGAAAGTAAACGAGAATTATAGCGGTTGCAGACCTTTTAAGACATGCCAGGTGCATGTCTTTTTTTTAGTTCAGATCACCCGGGCTTATGTTTGACTGGAGCAGTAGGGTAGCGCAGACATTAGCCATGAGGAATTTCTCCCTGGGTGAAACATTCCCCAGGTAAACAATTCCCTTGTTGTCCATAAGGGAAACGGCAGCCACCGCCTCACCATCTGCATTAACTATCTCAAAGCCTGCTGCACCGAAAGGAATTCTGCGCTTTTTGTCTTTGTACAGAACCTCCCACACCGGCACTATCTGGTAATATTCCTCTCCTTTGTAGACATAACCGGTATAAGATTCTCTCCTCAACTGCGCATCTGTGTTATCCAGGTAAAGCTCCCAGGGCTGCTCGTCAGTGCCGAAATAGATCGCAGCTGAAAGGTTATTCTGCTGCGCTTCTGTGCCAACTGTTAGGAGCGGAAAGATCTGATTGGGAAAAGCGTTGGGATCGTTGCCTAATTTAAGATCGGTTGCAGAGATATTGGTCAGCATCAGCACCTGGCTGGTATCCTGCTGGTCGGAAAGCCTGAACCGGATAGACTGCCTGCCCTCCATATGTTCTTTCCAGATGAGTCCGGGAAAGCCTGAGGCAGCTCTCCATGATTTTATCGCGCCTCTTTTTACTTCAGTAGTAAAATAGCCACCAAAGCTGAGCTTCTGGCGGATGAGCAGACCCTGCCTTCCTTTTACAGAATACTGCTCGTGCTGCCCCGCTAATGGAGTACTAAGTGCAAGGTTAAACCGCTGGCCAAAGCAAGTTGTTGCTGCAACTAAAAGCACTGAGAAAAGAAAACCCTTCATTTTCATTCATTTGTGAGGAAAACGCTGCAGCTGCAAATTACCCCTATTCGCCGGACCGGTATTTTAGAATTTGTGCGATTAGCCTCTATCTTTGCCGCACCAGACGCAAGTCTGCAATGTTTTGGTAATATGGATATTGAATTCAATAAAAATGAAGACGCTATGCGGATGGCTGTAAGCCAGATGAAGCAGCGCCATGCACAGGTTTCGCTTGGAGGTGGTAAAAAAGCCATTGAGAAGGCAAGGGAAAAAGGAAAGCTGACTCCGAGGGAGCGAATCCAGTACCTCATCGACAAGGACACTGAGTTCACTGAGATCGGATCTTTTGCTGGCTGGGAAATGTACCAGGAGCAGGGTGGTTGTCCCGCAGGTGGTACGGTCGGTGGATTGGGCTATGTGAGTGGTCGCCAATGCGTAATTATTGCCAATGACAACACGGTAAAGGCAGGTGCCTGGTTCCCTATAAGTGGTAAGAAAAACCTGCGCCTGCAGGAGATCGCCATGGAAAACAAGTTGCCGGTGATTTACATCGTGGACAGCGCTGGCGTTTTTCTGCCTATGCAGGATGAGATCTTTCCTGATAAAGAGCACTTTGGAAGGATATTCCGTAACAACGCGGTGATGAGCGCCATGGGCATTACCCAGATTGCTGCAGTGATGGGGAGTTGCGTGGCTGGTGGAGCCTACCTTCCGATTATGAGCGACGAAACGCTCATGGTAGAAGGTAACGGATCTATTTTCCTGGCTGGTCCCTACCTGGTGAAGGCTGCCATCGGTGAGGATATTGATATTCAGACTCTTGGCGGAGCTAAGACTCATACGGAGATCAGTGGAATTGCAGACTATAAGTTTGAGACAGAACAGGAATGCCTTGACCAGGTGCGCCGCATCATGGATAAACTGGGTGCACGTAAGCATGCTGGTTTCGACAGGGTGAAGCCAGTAGAGCCAAAGAAGGATGTGAAGGAAATTTATGGACTAGTAAATGTGGAAAACAGCAAGCCATACGATGTGGTGGACGTTATCGAGAGAATTGTGGACAACAGTGAGTTTGACCAGTTTAAAGAGGACTACGGGAAAACTATTGTCTGCGGTTATGCGCGGATTGACGGCTGGGCTGTGGGCATTGTAGCCAACCAGCGAAAGATAGTGAAGAGCGGCAAGGGCGAGATGCAGATGGGTGGCGTGATCTATAACGACAGTGCTGATAAGGCTGCCAGATTTATTCAGAACTGTAATCAAAAGCAAATCCCATTGGTATTCCTGCAGGATGTGACTGGCTTCATGGTAGGAAGCCGGAGTGAACATTCTGGCATCATCAAGGATGGAGCAAAGCTGGTCAATGCGGTTGCTAATTCTGTAGTGCCGAAGATTACAATCATCACAGGTAATTCATATGGCGCAGGTAACTATGCAATGTGTGGAAAGGCTTATGATCCGAGGTTTATTTATGCGTGGCCTAATGCGAAGATTGCAGTAATGGGCGGAGAGCAGGCAGCCAAGACGCTTTTGCAGATTCAGGTGGCTTCCTTGAAAGCGAAGGGTGAGGTCATTGACCCGGAGAAAGAGAAAGCGCTTCTGAAAGAAATTACTGACAGGAACACGGCTCAAACTTCATCATATTACGCTGCTGCGCGCCTTTGGGTAGATGAGATCATTGATCCTGCGGATACCCGGAAAAGGATCTCAGAGGGAATAGCCGCTGCCAGCCATGCGCCTGTTGAGAAAGAATGGAATAGCGGTGTGTTTCAGGTGTAAATTCTAAAAGAAAACTGTTCTATAGGCCTGCCGGGAGATGTTTCCCGGCAGGCTTTTCTGTTTTTTGTGCAGCGTTATCAGATTGTTTGTGCTGAACGATATCAGACAGACGTAACGGTGGAAGCCCGTTTTTTATTGTGATCGACCCAACCTTTTTTGCGTTTTTGCCTTTCTCTAATCAAAAAACCATCTATGAAGAAGTTTACCCTTGCATTGTTATGCCTGCTTTTTTCCGTCAGGTTATTTGCTTCCCATGTCTCCAATGCTGATATCAGGTATGAGTATACAGGTGTCGGTGATTTGTACCGGGTGTATTTGACAGCTGTTAAAGTGTGTGAGCCTAATGCCGCATCCCTGGGTCTTACAGCCGATGTGGAATTTAATTCAGCCTGTGGCAGTTTCAACAGGCTATTGCCAGCTGTGTCCATCGACACTTTTGGCCATTTCTGCCCTGGCTCTATGGGGTCGTGTAATATGCCGGGGTCAGTTTTTCCGCAGTTTATAAGACACATTTATGTAGATACGGTAACCCTCACTGCATGTTCAGACTGGAAGATTTCCTGGCAACTGTGTTGCAGAACAACTGGTGTTGTTAACCTACTTACTCCAGGAAGCGATAATATTTACGTTGAAGCCTTTCTCAATAACAGTACTGCGGTCAATTCCAGCCCCATCGTGGCAAATCCACCGCACGCTTTGGTAGCTACTGGATTCCTGACCAGCACTCCAATTCAGGCCGTTGACCCTGAGCATGATAGCATCGTTTACGAGTTGTATCAACCCGGTAACACTGCTACTTCAGCAGCGACTTACGCGCCCGGATATAGCTTTGCTCTTCCGCTTGGTACTGGTAGCAGTGTAACAGTGAATGTGCCTGCTCAAACCTTGGACATAACTGCCATGTTCTCCGGTAAGTTTACGCTCGCGTTACGCATCAAGGATTATCGCAATGGTCAACTGGTTGGATACAGCTCACGTGATTTTATGGTGCTTTCCATGAATGGTACAGCTGCTCCTACAACTCCAATGCTTGCTACCGGCAGCAATACCCATATTGTTACCTGCCCCGGACAAAGCCATAGCCTTACGTACACATTTAATGATTCACCCTCAGACTCAGTGAATCTCACTGTGACTACTCCAACTATTCCGGGTTTTACATTCAGCCAGTCTGTTACCCCTGGCGTTGGAAGTGCCACTGCGACTGTATCCTGGACTACTCCGGCTTCCTATGATCCGGCCACAATGCCTTATTTCTATATCCTGTTTGATGCTCATGATAATGCCTGCCCTGCTAGTAACTCCGGACTCTACAACGTTGCTATACTAGGAACACAATGCAGTACCGACAGCGTCTGGGCTGGCGATGCCAACGGCGACTATACCGTCAATGTCTATGATCCGCTCGCGGTGGCTGTAGCCTATGGTACCACTGGTAGTACAAGACCGGGTGCTACAACAACCTGGCAGGCTGAGTATTGTCCCAACTGGACAGATACTTTTATGAACAGCGTTAATATGAAGCATGCAGATTGTAATGGCGATGGCGTAGTAGATGCTTCTGATCTCGGCGCAGTAAACAGCAACTGGGGGAGTGTACATCTGAAAGGAACGCCCAGAGGTAAGACCACAGCGGTGCCAGACCTCTGGCTGGACGTATCCAACATCAGTTTCCACCCTGGAGCTACAGTAAATATTCCAGTTAAACTTGGCTCTGCTACTTACCCTATGAATGACTTCTACGGTGTAGCAACGGATATGTCGATCACCGGAGTCACACTTCCTTCACCAGCTTCCATCTCGCACAGTACGAGCTGGGTAGGTTCTTCAACTAATACCCTGGCATTTGCAAAAGCAGATGCGACAGGAAACCTGTCGTGGGCATACGCTAGAACAGATCATCAGAATGTGAATGGTCAAGGAACTATTGGAATGCTGCAGTTGACTATTCCGGCCAATGCTACAGTAGGCTCACAACTGAATTTTAGCTTCGCTAATACACGCATCATCGATAAGGACATGAATGAACTCACAGGGTTCAATGTGATAGACACGATGGTGCTGATCACTCCTTTATCTGTAGGTTCCGTTGAACGCAATATCACACTGGCACAGGTTGTGCCCAATCCTTCCCGCGGTAGTGCTACCCTGCAAGTACAAACCAGAGTTGCGTCTCAACTTTCTGTACGGGTCCAGGATGTTTCGGGAAAGACAGTGTCTCTGATGCAGTATAGTGTTTCCCAAGGTGCCAATGAACTCAGTCTGCCTGCTGCAGAGCTGAGCTCTGGATTTTACCTGATCCAGCTTGTTGACGCAGAGGGTAACCAGCAAAGCCTGAAATGGATTAAAGAGTAATCCTGCCCCTAAATATAAAGTACAGGCCGCCGTCAGGCGGCTTTTACTTTTTTGAGAACTTGAGGAATGAGGACGTCAATTGCCATAGAAGCATGCACCTTCGTAAAGGGAAAGCCTATATAGGACACCCTGATACGGTTTAGAAAAAACTGAAGTCGTGAGGGTATGATTTTCCTGTCTTTACATACTACTCACTTCAAAAAAGTTACCTTATGTTTTACCATGTAAAGGAATTGCAATTCAATGCAAGGGTCTCAAAACCGGACCCGGCATTCGCATCACTGTTATTGGAACAGTTCGGAGGAGCCAATGGAGAACTAGCGGCTGCACTACGATATTTCGGCCAGGCTTTTGCAGCCAAAAAGCCTTTCCCCGATAAGTATGACATGCTGATGGATATAGCCACTGAGGAATTCAGCCATTTGGAGATAGTGGGTGCCACTATCCAGATGTTGTTGCAGGGCGTAAATGGCGAACTCAAAAACGCTGCTGAGAATTCTGAGATCATGCAACTGATGAACGGAAAAGCTGCTAAGGAGGACCTGATCCACAAGGCTATGGTGGCACCTGAGTTCCTCGTAGGCACTGCGGGTGGCCCCGCATATGTAAACAGTAACGGTGTGCCCTGGACAGCAGCGTATATAAATGGTGATGTACAGGGAGACCTTACCTCTGACCTGCGTTCAGATATGGGTGCAGAGACCCGGGCAAAAATGGTTTACGAATATCTGCTGCAGTTTACAGACGACCAGTATGTAAAGGAAACGCTGCGTTTCCTGATGACCAGGGAGGTTGCTCACTTCCAGATGTTTGAAGCTGCATTGGAGACTATTCAACCGAATTTCCCAATGGGAGTACTACAGAGCGATCCACGATACAGCAATCTCTATTTCAATATGAGCAACGGTACCACCATCCGTGGTCCCTGGAACAGTGGCGAGTCTACTCAAATGGGTGAACAATGGCAGTATATAGAAGATCCGATCCAGAAAGTGTTGGAGACAAACGGACTGCTGAACTGCGAGCCACAGGGCACTGCAAGAACAATGGAGGGTACTGATCAGATCAATTATGGGATGAGCCGTGAACGCAGTGAGGAGATCAATATGGCTGTGCCGATTGGGCATCAGCAATGGAATGACAGCTATCCTGAAAGCGGTGGCTCAAATGCGACAATGAAATAATAGGAATGCAGATTTTAACCGAAGAACTGAAAGACAGAAATACCAGTAAAGAAGCGGATCGGGTGGAAGTGGTTTACTACACCGATCCGCTTTGCTGCTGGAGCTGGGCACTGGAGCCGCAACTTAAGGAACTGAAAGCCAGGAAGGGTGAGGCACTTGATTGGAGATATTGCATGGGTGGGCTGATCCCGGACTGGAACAGCTACCATGATCCGGTGAACTCTATCTCGAGGCCTACGCAGATGGGTCCTTTATGGATGGAAGTAAAATATAAGTTCGGCGTAACACTTAACGACAGGATCTGGTTTACAGATCCGCCTGCCTCTTCCTATCCTGCCTGTATCGCGGTGAAGACAGCTGGTCTGCAATCCGCAGCAGCTGCAGAGGAGTATCTTTCATTGTTACGGAAGGCATCGATGGAAGACGCAAGAAATATCGCGAGGAAAGCCATACTATTTGAAGAGGCTGAAAAGATCACAGTTCCATTTGATCAGGAGCTCTTCAGAAAAGACCTGGAGGCGGATAAAGGTGTGGCACTGTTCCGCAGAGACCTGGAGGAGATCAGAGTTTTGGGAGTGCAGCGGTTTCCGACCATACTGATGCAAAAGCAGGGGAAGCCGGGCATTATAATGACCGGTTTCAGGCCTGTAGAAGTGCTGGAAGAGGCTCTTGAGAAATTATTAGAAGGCTGATATGGTATGGCTGATTAAATTTGCTGCCTAAAGCCGCTGTAGTTGATAAGGATATTCATTCTGTTTATATTGGTGACGATGTATTTGCCGTCCTTTGGGCAGGCAGTGCCTGATACGACGCTGATGAAGCATCCGATTCCCGACTCTGCAAAGGTGGTAGCTGATCGTGTGAGGGCGCTTCCGAATGATGCTGAGGGAGTACGTTACACTCCGGAGCCCTGGCAGCCGAATCCAAAAAAGGCTGGTCTGTATTCTGCAATCCTCCCGGGTTCAGGTCAGCTGTACAATCGTCAGTATTGGAAAATACCTGTAGTGCTTGCAGGTGTGGGAGTTGCGGCCTATGTGATCAAATTCAACTCCGATCAGTACAGGACCTATAGGCGCGCCTATATTGCCTCACTGGATCAGGATCCTGCTACTGTAAACGAGTTTGAAGGTCTCTATGGTACTGCGCAACTACAACAGTTGCAGGACGGCTACAAGAGATATCTTGACATGAGTGTGCTCTTTACTGTAGTGGGTTATACACTACAGGTAATTGATGCGGTAGTATTTGCACACCTCAGGAACTTTGACATGAGCCGTGACCTAAGCCTGAAACTAAGTCCGGTAGCTGATCCGTATGGAGCTGGTATCGGACTGGTGGTGAATTTTAAGTAGTGTTCTATTCTGAGTTTCAGGTCCGTACAGTTTAGAAGCACATAAAGCTGTTGTTACATTTTATTTACACGAGTACTGTTCTAACTTTGCCCTATGCTGCACAGCAAGCCTAAAGAAGATAATTATTTACACAAAGGATTAAGGAAACAACTGGTACAGGGACTACGCGAAAAGGGCATCAAAGACGAGCGTGTTCTTGCAGCCATAGAAGCGATCCCGCGTCATTTTTTTCTTGACAACGCATTTGAGCGGATAGCCTATGAAGACCGGGCGTTTCCTATCGCTGCGAACCAGACAATTTCCCAGCCTTATACAGTAGCCTACCAGACGCAGCTTCTGGAGGTAAAGAAATTTGACAAGATACTTGAGATTGGTACTGGCAGTGCTTACCAGGCTTGCGTGCTGGCTGAACTGGGCGCTATGGTTTTTACCATCGAGCGGCAGCGAGCTTTGTATGATTTCAACAATCAATTTTACTACCTGAAGAATTATCCCAATATTAAGAGGTTCTATGGGGATGGGTACGAGGGGCTGCAGACCTATGCGCCATTCGATAAGGTGATAGTTACCGCGGCTGCGCCATTTATTCCTCCTAAGTTAATCGAGCAGCTGAAGCCGGGTGGAATAGCGGTGATTCCTGTGGGTGAAGGCGATGGACAAAAGATGATGCGGATCACGAAGGACAAAGAAGGAAAGATCCATGAAGAGGAACTTGGGGATTTTGTATTTGTGCCGATGCTGGCTGGAAAGAGTGGGCAGTAGTCAGTAGTCAGTAATCAGTAATCAGTAGTCAGTAATCAGTGCGGATAGGAAGGATTGAGTATGAATTTTTCCAGTCGGGTGAATTTTTCTTGAGTTGTTAAGTTGGATAGTTGCTGAGTTGCAGTACTTGTTTACGTAGTCGTTGATACGTCGGGGGTTCTGGCATCGACGCCGAATTGCCGGAGGTGATGCCAGGCGTGCTTGTAGAGAAGTGTGATCCAGAGATTGAAATCGAGGGCGCCGAAGAAAGGGTTCATGATTGTTTTTCCCGGCTGGCCTTCAAACACTTCAAATAAATAATCGATTTCCTGTTGCAGTTCATCTATTGAACCTTCCAATGTAGCATTGCGAACAGCCACAGGCTCTTCAGGCAATAACCTGTTCGGGGTGTTCTCGCGGAAGGGTTTATCGCTCATCACGAAGGCCTGCATCTTTGCAACTGATTCCTCCGGTACCTGTAGCTGATGTGGATCACGGCCATTGCCAATCCTGACAGAGTCGGACATGTGTTCTACCATTTGCTGGAAGTTCATCTTGCCCCAGCGGCGTTCAGTAGCTGGATCGATCTGCCGGAGCAGGTTCGCATATTCGCTGCGGAGGAATGCGGCTTTCTGAGCGATATTTTCCATTACTAAAGTAGTTGTTTGATTAAAGCTTCCTGGCTGATGCCTTCGGCTTCGGCTTTATAGTTTCTGACCACGCGATGCCTTAATACGGGCAGCGCCATCGCCTGCACGTCTTCAATGTCAGGGGAGTATTTGCCGTTGAGAAGTGCATGGCATTTAGCGCCAAGTATCAGGTATTGAGAGGCACGGGGTCCCGCACCGTAGGCGACAAATTGTTTTGTTTGTCCCGGACTGTTTTCACCCGGACGGGTTTTGTGAACCAGTCGCACTGCATATTCGAGCACATTGTCTGGAACAGGTACGCGACGGATGAGTTCCTGGAACTGCAGTATCTCTTCACCGGTGAGTACTTTCGACAGGTGCGCATGCGTGGCACCGGTGGTATTGCGTACGATCATTACCTCTTCTTCGAATGAGGGATAGTCGAGGGTAATCATGAACATAAAGCGGTCGAGCTGTGCTTCGGGGAGGGGGTATGTACCTTCCTGTTCTATGGGGTTCTGGGTGGCTAATACGAAGAAGGGAGCCGGGAGCTTGTAGAGGTGTCCGCCTGCAGTAATATTTCTTTCCTGCATCGCCTCGAGCAGTGCAGCCTGTGTTTTAGGAGGGGTACGGTTGATCTCATCTGCCAGGATGATATTGGCAAAGATGGGTCCTTTGATGAAGCGGAACTGCCGGTTCTCGTCGAGGATCTCTGCGCCGGTAATGTCGCTGGGCATGAGGTCGGGAGTGAACTGGATTCGCTTGAAGGAGAGGTCGAGTACGTCGGCGACGGTTTTGACCAGGAGCGTTTTGGCAAGACCGGGTACACCTACCAGCAGGCTGTGACCATTGCAGAGGATGGAGGTGAGCAGTTTATTGACCACCTCGTCCTGGCCAACAATGACCTGGGCAATGGATTTCCTGATTTCTTCGAATTTAGTCTTTAGTGCTTTTGCTGCTTCTATGTCCGATGCGTATGCCTGCATTGTCTGATTTATGTGAGTCTCTGACGAAATTATAGGGGTAAGTTCTATTATTTTGTGAAAACTAGCAAATTCGGGAAGTTGGTTAGTCGTTTATGAGTGTAGTTGTTGAGTCGTTGGAGGGAGGG
>JAFAAT010000123.1 GCA_023426425.1 Bacteroidota bacterium
CAACAGCATTGTAGACTCCGGAGAGATCATCTCTTTCGATAGCCTCAAGAATGATCCGGCATAAGTCTTCTACATGTATCCAGCTGATCACCTGTTTCCCGTTACCAAGGATAGGCATGACTCCAAACTTTTGTGGATTTACCAGCCGGGGGAACATGCCATCGTCGGGACCCAGGACAATGCCGAACCTGAGGATCACGGTGCGCAGAAAGTTTTCTGCAGTACGGGAGGACTCTTCCCATTGCCGGCAGGTGTTAGCGAGGAAATCGTGGGCGGGAGGGTCTTCCTCCTGAAACGGAATGCCGCTGTCCTTATCCGGACCGTAGTAGCCTATGGCTGAAGCAGCGATTAGTGTTTTGCAGCGTGGTGCATGTTCCCTGAGGGTGTCCACTAAGAATCGTGTGCCTTGTACCCGGCTGCGAACTATTTCTTCCTTGTGCTTTTCAGTCCAGCGTTTGTCGATGGAGGCACCTGCGAGGTGGACCATGGCATCCAGTTCTTTGAACCAGTTAAGGTCGAACTTACCTTCTTTAGGGCTCCAGTAGCTATACTTGACCTTATCCTGTCGATTGAGCAGGTGCATTTCGCGGGTATATACTATGACCCGGTGGCCTTTGGAAGCGAGTAGTCCAGCGAGGTGGTGGCCTACAAAACCTCTACCGCCGGTGATTCCTATTGTTTGCATATCGTGTTCTTGTTGATCATCCTCGCCTCGTTTTGACCGGCAGCGCAGGCTATAAATATCGTGTTTTCGTTGCACTCGGTAGTCGTTTGCCAGGCGTACGGAGAAAATTTTTTATGGAGGGTATTTGCATATTTAAGATCTGCTACTATCTTTGCGCTTCCAAAACTGAATCTATACTTCAAAACATCAAGCCATGCGTCCGTTCAATATTCATATAACGCTCGGTTGCTTCTCAATGAAGCGGTACTGGTGATGGTTTGATGCCTAATATCTTCAATCAGCCCCGGTATCCACGACCGGGGCTTCGTTTTTCAACAAATTAATTATTTATTCAGAATCTATAGCTGCAATACTGCATCTATGGATTGCGGCGCATAAGAAGTGCTCCGCAAAATGAACAACAAACGAAATGAAGAAACAAATACAACATACAATCAACAGGTACCTGTTTGATGGAGAAAGATATGACGGTGCAAACCTTTTCATCATGCAATATGATGCGCTTCCGAGCAGAGTTGCATTGGCAGGCGTGGATGGTAAATGCATCTGCAAAATGATGGAAGCTGAGTTTAAAGAAAGCATTCGCGAACGACTGGTGTTCAGTGAACTCGGGGACCGGGCGCGAAAGGAGCAGTCAGACACAAGCTATTATTTGCTGGATGGGAGATTACTGGTAGAAGTGGGGAGTGACAGGTGCTTTATCTTTTATACAGCTGAATCTGATCAGGCAGTTTTCTGGCGACTGAAACAGCGCCTGCAAAGGGTGGCTAGGCAGGCAAAACGAAGGCCGCTGGAAATGAACATGATCAGTCAAGGCAGGTTTGGGCTTTACCTGAAGAGGCTGGAAGTGAAACGTTCGAGGCTTCAGATAGGAATGTACTATAATGATGATTTTGGACCGGTGGATGAGTTGATCAGAAAGCGGTTGAACGGGAAGCGCGATAAGGGGATTGTGTTACTGCATGGTGCTCCGGGCACTGGGAAGACGTCCTATCTGAGACATCTTATGGGGAAGATTAGGAAGCGGGTATTGTATATCTCTCCTGAGAACGCCGGGAGGATTGCCAGCCCGGAATTCATAGAGTTGTTGAGCGACTATCCTGAATGTGTGCTGATCATAGAAGATGCTGAACAAATCATCATGCAGCGGCAGGGCGGTGGAGAATCGGGAGTATCGAATCTGTTGAATCTTTCGGATGGGTTGCTTTCGGACTTTCTGAATGTACAGCTGATCTGCACGTTTAATAGTGCGCTGTCTGCGGTGGATGAAGCATTGCTAAGGAAGGGAAGGCTGATTGCCCGGTATGAGTTTGGCAAACTCACTGTCGAGAAGGCGCAAAGGTTGTCGGACACACTGGGTTTTCAGACGCTGATTGATAAACCAATGACCGTGGCGGAAATAGCGAATCAGAACGAATTTGAGACAGTACCTTCTCAGAGACGATTTATAGGGTTCAGACGAGAGCTTTTAGAACAATAACAGGCAGTCGGTTCGCTGACTGCCATTCAAAAACAATAAAAATGAGTAGTCATGTTGAACATATTTAGAAGAAGGATTGCTAATAATAACTGGTTGTTTAATGGCCAGTACATAGACGGGAAGGGGTTGTACCTGTATCTGTACAACAGGGTGCCGTGCGTGGCAGTAATTGCGGGTATAAACGTTACTGAAGCCTATGCTTACCTTATGCATCGATACGCAGCGGAAGTGAAGGAGGCTCTGCAACATTGTGAATACAACTATGAGGCTGCAGAGTTGCAGTTCAACATCAGCTTTGTGGTGCTGGGTGACAAGAAGATTGTGGAGGTGGGAGCAGACTATGTGCTGCTGATGTTTGGCCCTGGGGAATATGCCTGGGCAGATGAAGTGCTGAAGGCCCTGGCGCAATACAGGGTCGAGGCATACAAGCCCCAGCCTATTGGATTTGGGCAGAGCATGAATTAGAAGCCGGGAAATTTCCCGGCTTTTTTCATGGAAGCATGGGATCTATTTTAAGGTGCTTGTCGTCCCCGTGTGAATGGAAGGAGTCTGAATATCAGGAGATTAGTGGCAGGTAAGAGAGTTTTCCACCTGAAGGGATAAATATTGTTGTTTTGATTAACATAATTTTTTACTTTCAGTACACAATATTTGAAACAAAACGCCGTTATTATCTAAAACATTGTCTATGGGAAAAATGCTACTCCAAACATCTACTACAAATTCCAAGGTTAGTGAAAATGCAATAGTGGTGAAGAAAGAAGAAAAGAAAGCCCTGAGTGCGCTGATGCAGGAGATGAGCCCGCATCTGAATGAGGCGGCTAAAGATCTGCTACAGCCGAGGCCTGAGGCCATTGCAGCGATATTGAAGAAAGCCTTAGGTTAGTTCGATCAATGTGATCTCTGGCAGGATGCCGAGCCTTCCCGGGTAGCCGAGGAAGCCATAGCCCCTGTTGACATAGAGGTGCTGTCTGCCGGTTTCGTATACGCCTGCCCATTTGTCGTAGACATATTTTACAGGGCTCCACTTGAGGCCGGGGATTTCAATGCCGAACTGCATGCCGTGGGTGTGGCCGCTCAGGGTGAGATCTATGTCCTTGTACTGGGTTTTCACCTGTGCGTCGAAATGAGAAGGATCGTGGGAGAGGAGGATCTTGAATGGGGTGTCAGTGGGATTGAGGCCGGAATAGGCTTTGGAAAGGTCGCCGTACTTTGGGAAGCCTCTGCGGTCGCTCCAGTTTTCTACTCCCAGGACGGCAATCTGTTCGTTATTGCGACGGAGCACGACGTGCTCGTTTAATAAGAGTTTCCAGCCCATCTTAGCCAGGATTTCCTTTAGTTCCTGCAGGTTGCGAATTTCGGCTTCTTATGAATCCCATTCATGGTACTGGCC
>JAFAAT010000161.1 GCA_023426425.1 Bacteroidota bacterium
GTCTACCAGTTCCTGCACATAATTCTCGCCAAAATCCCGCTGCCCCAGATCATACAGTGCCTGGATATCCTCTACCGGCTTCGTCTTCGACACTGCTACCAGCTTTACACCCTTCGGCTCCAATTCACTCAATAACTCTCGCCACGCGACTTCTTTAATCATGACAATAACTACAGTTTATTTATCCGTAACATAAACGACTACACGAACAACAACTAAACAACTCAACGATTCAACGATTCAACAACAATCAATACTGTTCTTTTTCATTCGGAAAATCCTTCGTCTTCACATCCTGAATATATCTTTCGGTAGCGCCTTTGATCTCATCATAGAGGTTAAGGTAGCGCCTTAGAAATCTCGGTGAGAAATCCTTGGTGATGCCCAGCATATCATGCATTACCAGCACCTGTCCATCCACGTGCATGCCCGCACCGATACCGATAATGGGTATTTTCAGCTCCTCGGCCACCCTTTTGCCAAGGCTAGCCGGTATCTTCTCCAGCACCAGCGCGAAGCACCCCGCTTCCTGTAGTTTATGCGCATTTTCCATCAGCATCTCCGCCTCCGCTTCTGCTTTGGCGCGTACTGCATAGGTGCCAAACTTATAAATGGATTGCGGTGTAAGTCCAAGGTGGCCCATTACGGGGACGCCTGCACTGATGATCCTGCGGATGGAATCAAGTACCTCTTCCCCACCCTCGAGTTTGATTCCGTGAGCCCCGGTTTCCTTCATAATGCGGATGGCTGAATTGAGGGCTTCCTTGCTATTGCCCTGGTAACTGCCAAAGGGCAGGTCTACCAGCACCATGCAGCGGTTAATCGCACGCACCACACTGGAAGCGTGGTAGATCATGTGATCCAAAGTGATAGGGAGTGTGGTCTCGTGGCCAGCCATGACATTGGAGGCAGAATCCCCCACCAGCAGCACATCGATGCCTGCATCATCGAAGATGCGGGCCATGGAGAAGTCGTAGGCAGTGAGCATGCTGATCTTCTCTCCCTGTTGTTTCATCCACTGCAGGGTATGTGAGGTGACACGTTTGACTTCGTTATGTACAGACATAAAATCCGTTTGGCTAAGATGATTAGATAAAGATGGACGAGGCAATGGTCATCGACTGACGGAAAGCCTCTCTATCAAGTTGTAAAGCTATGTTATTGCGATCGCACCACTCGAGGATGTGTTCGGTGGCAATATTGCCGACGAGGTCGTCCTTGGCCATTGGGCAGCCGCCGATTCCTTTGAGTGCGCTGTCGAAGCGCAGGCAACCATGGTTCCAGGCGGCTTGAATTTTTTCCTCCCAGGATTGGGGAGTAGAATGGAAATGAGCCCCGATTGTCATATTGCTAAACTCCGGTACCAGATTGTCGAATATATAAGCAATGGATTCTGGCGTAGCCACACCTACCGTATCAGACATGGCAATGGTTTGGATTCCCAATGCCGCTAGTCTGCCCACCCAGTCAATAGCAATAGAGGCATTGTACTCATCGCCATAGGGATTGCCGAAGCCCATGGAGATATAGACTACAAGTTCCTTCCCGTGTTTTACACAAAGTTGTTGTATTTCCTCTACCTGTGCGAGCGACTGGCTGATGGTTTTGTTGGTGTTGCGAAGCTGAAAAGTCTCAGAGATGGAAAAAGGGAATCCCAGGTAACTGATCTCATCAAACTGAACAGCCTCTTCTGCGCCGCGGGTGTTGGCGATGATAGCCAACAGTCGGGTTTGCGTACCGGAAAGGTTCAGCTGTGCGAGCACCTCTTTAGTATCGGCCATCTGCGGAATGGCTTTAGGGGATACAAAAGAGCCAAAGTCAAGCACATCAAATCCGACCCTGAGGAGCGAGTTGAGGTACTCCACTTTTTGAGCTGTGGGGATGAAATGCTTCCAGCCCTGCATGGCATCGCGTGGGCACTCTACCAGTGAGATTTTCTTGTCCATTGTGAAATGCAGCCACAAATATAACGGATGCTGTCAGCAATCGCCATTGGGAATACCAATGTGGAGATTTTGCAAAACCATTCTTGATCCACACGGCAACCACACTCACGCTGGTCTGCCCTGTAGGGGGCTACCCCAGACATGCCGGATGTCGCCCATACATACCTACCCCATCTTGTCTCCTAAATGCAATATCTTTAGCACACAAACCAAAACTGACATGATACTTACCACCACACCAACCGTTGAAGGAAAAACCATACGAGAATACAAAGGCCTGGTATTTGGCGAAACCATCATCGGCGCGAATATCATCAAAGACATATTTGCCGGCATCCGGGATATAGTCGGTGGTCGCTCCGGCTCCTACGAACAGGTATTGCAGGAGGCACGCAATACAGCTATGGCAGAACTGCAGCAACGTGCAATGGCTGTGGGTGCCAATGCTGTGGTAGGCATAGACCTGGAGTATGAGGTAATCGGCGGCAGCGGTAGTATGCTGATGGTGAGTGCCTCGGGAACGGCTGTGGTTGTGGATTGATGGATACCCGTTGCGAATTCTCAACCAGTTTTGCCATTCAGGCTGGAGACAAGATAAAATGGTATAGTTAGCCTTTGGCAGCTTCGCTGTTGTTTTCTTCCCGCAGCATTTGCAGAAAGGTTTGCAGGCCTTTCTTTTTCTCCTCATCCAGCAGGAAGTGGACGTCCATCTCGTAATACTTCTTAAGATCGTAATAGGGGAATGGATGCTGTGCAACCACTTCATCAATATGCTGAATGCCGTTGGCATTAGCCTCATTAAATGCCTGCAGGAAGTCTTGTGGCAGATCTTTGTTGGTAATCCAGCCTGCAAAGACAAAGGGAAGACCAGTAAAATCCTTCCAGGCAGCACCCAGATCATAGACATATTCAAAATTGCTAAGTTGCTGCAGTGCGCGGTCGCCGATGATCACACCAGCGGTGGTGCCATTGATATAGTCGATGAAATGTTCGGTAGCTGGTTTGTAGACAACCGGCTTCTTCCAGTGGCGCTCGAGCAGGAGGCGGGCAAGACGCACAGAAGTCCGTGACTGGTAGTCGAGGTAAACCGTTTCGATCTCCTCCATAGGAACCATGCTAAACAGGGCAACAGAGGCAACATAGCCATCTGCCGCGATGCCATAATCGCTGACGATGCGGGAATTTGGAATATCAAGCATAGCAGCAACCGGCATGAGTGCCAGGTCGATGGTGCCATCCCTGAGTTGTTTGGCAAGGGTGGCCGGGTACTCCAGGCTTAGCTCCATCATCTCCATCACACTACTCCTTTCGATGCCATACAATAAAGGTTTCGTGTTTAAATAACTAACTCCGCCAACTTTTATTTTGCCTTCCAACAGTCTATTTTTGGCCGCAAAGATACCGGGATAAAACAAAAAATGTCGAAACAACTTATCGTGTATACGGATGGCGCAGCAAGGGGTAATCCCGGTCCCGGTGGATATGGTGCAATCCTGCAGTGGGGCTCTGTCCGTAAGGAGCTTTCACAGGGTTACCGGCTCACCACCAACAACAGGATGGAGCTGATGGCGGTGATTGCAGCATTGAGTGAATTGAAGAAGGATGGAGTGGACATCGTCATCTACACCGATTCTCAATATGTGTTGAACTCCGTTGAGAAAGGCTGGCTGAAACGCTGGCTAAAGACGGGGTTTAAAGGCAAGAAGAATGCTGACCTTTGGATGAAATACCACCAGCTGGCCCAGCGTCATAAGATAAAATTCATCTGGGTAAAGGGTCATGCGAACAACCCTATGAATAACCGCTGTGATGAACTGGCCACTGCAGCTGCGGATAGCAGGAACTGGCTGGTGGATGAGGGATATGAACGTGGGGATGGTGACCTTGGTCTGGCGGGGATCTGATAGCGTCCAGGCTTGTTTCTGTGGTTTCGAATGAGAATAGGGTTGATCCCATTGAAACCGACCCAAGACAGGCGTTGATGCCGTTTTGATTCCTTATAGTCAGCTTGCTGTCAGGGAGTAAACAAGGAGTAGTCCTGGTGGTGACATGAAGTAAAGGTTCTGTAGGGGTTCTGTAATTGTCCTGTAGGGGTTCTGTAGATGTTCTGAAGCTCGACGTTTTTTTGAGGGCTTTTTTATCAGCTGGGAAAGGCTTGAACCGTCCTGAAACCAGTAAAGCAATATACTAAAAAACAGGGCTGAAACCAAGAAACGGAACTAGTTTTTTTTTGGAGAAATTTTCCGATTTTAACAAGTCCGACCGGTTTGAATTTTGAGAAGGATTACTGTCTAACCCTTTTGCTTTCTCGCTGCCGCTTTCCGCCTTAACGC
>JAFAAT010000195.1 GCA_023426425.1 Bacteroidota bacterium
AGGTGGTACACACCAGGGTGCGTTCCGGGAGGCTTTTGTAAAAGTCATCAGAGATTTTTATAAGAAAGATTATGAAGCATCGGACGTGAGACAGAGTATCTGTGCTGCCATATCTGTGCGTGTGCAGGAGCCGGTGTTTGAGTCGCAGACGAAGACGAAACTGGGTTCCCAGAATGTATGGGAAGGTGGACCCAGCATGCGTTCATTTGTCTATGATTTCCTTGCGAAGGAGCTGGACAACTTCTTGCATAAGAACCCGGCGGTTGCTGAGGCGATGAAGAAGCGGATAGAGCAGAGTGAGCGGGAAAGAAAGGAGCTTTCTGGAATTCGCAAGCTGGCGAATGAAAGAGCCAAGAAAGCAAACCTGCACAACAAGAAGCTTCGTGATTGCCGGATACATTTGAATGATACACCTCCAGTAAAAGGCAAAGAGGATTTTCAGCAGAAACAGCTTGAGTCGACGCTCTTTATCACCGAGGGAGACTCGGCGAGCGGGTCGATCACAAAATCCAGAAATGTGGAGACCCAGGCGGTGTTTTCTCTTAGGGGTAAACCGCTCAACTGCTTTGGCCTTACAAAGAAGGTTGTTTATGAGAATGAGGAATTCAACCTGATGCAGCACGCGTTGAATATTGAAGAGGGACTTGAGGGGCTTCGTTACAACAACATTGTTATAGCCACAGATGCCGACGTGGACGGTATGCATATCCGGCTGCTGCTGATGACGTTTTTCCTTCAGTTTTTTCCGGATCTGGTAAGAAATGGCCACGTATTCATTCTTGAAACACCATTGTTTCGCGTAAGGAACAAGCAGAAAACTATTTACTGCTATGATGAGGAAGAAAAACAGACGGCAGTAAGGGAACTTGGGGGGAAGCCGGAGATTACCAGGTTTAAGGGTCTTGGAGAAATTTCTCCGGAGGAATTTGCCCGGTTTATTGGTGAGGACATGCGTAAGGAACCTGTGCTGATTAGCCAGGAGGAATCGATTCAGGCGATGCTGAGCTACTACATGGGGAAGAACACTCCGCAGCGACAGCTGGATATTATCGAAGGCCTGAGGGTAGAAAAGGACCTTGTGACGGAGACCGCGTAACGAGAATTGATTAGCCTTTGTACACATCGACTGCATAAACCGCAGTCGATGTTTTTTATTCCAGATTGCTGGATACTCACATCTATTATTTATTATCTTGTAGAAAAAAACAGCATATGCAAGACTTTAATTTCTACATTCTATTTCTCGCAGCACTCATTCCCCTGATTGTAGGGTTTATCTGGTATAGTAAACCACTTTTTGCTAATGCATGGATGAAAGCTGCGCGGGTAACTGAGGGAGATCTAAACAAGGGTAATTTTGTTTTGATTCTGGTGCTTACCTATGTGTTGAGCCTCATGCTTTCATTCCCAATGATGTCACTTACTATTCATCAGATGAGTATATACTCGGTAGTGGCAAACGATCCTGCACTACTGGACCCGAACTCTGAGCTTAGCCTCTATGTGGCTGAGTTTAGGAAGAAGTATGGGAGTAACTACCGTACGTTTAAGCATGGTGCGTTTCATGGTGTCATGGCTTCGTTATTTGTTGCGCTGCCACTCATTGGTATAGTTGCGCTTTTTGAAAGGAGAGGCTTTAAGTATATCGCGATACATGTTGGTTACTGGATGATTACGCTCGCGCTTATGGGTGGTGTCCTTTGTGCATTTGTCTGATATTCTTAGGATTTATTAACATAAATTCTTTTAACATGACGGGGTGGAAAGTCACAGTCTGGGTATATTTGTACACATCCTTAAAACACTTCACCTTATGAAAAAACTGATCGTCGCCCTGCTGCTCACACTGCCACTTTACGGATTTGCTGAGGAAAACCCAAAAGCTGCCACTGAAGGAAAGGAAGTGAAGGAAGCAGCCACAGAAGCCACTGCCACTGAGGCCGCAGCAACTGCTGCAGTAATTCCTGTTTCCATGTTCATGGGTACTGTTACCAGTATGGAAAATTACCAGCCACTCTCCGGTTGCGAGATAGAGATTGCTTGTCCTGCAAATGATATTAAGAAAACAATCCAAACTGATGCTTCAGGTAAGTTCACATTTGAGCAATTGCCCAGTGGAACCTACCATGTGACCATCAAAAGAAACGGATACGAGACTGTTTCACGCACACAGCAAATAACAGAAGGTTCGAAACTCAACCTGGGTTTCATGCTCCTTGGTAGCTAATACTGCGGGTGTCTGACGACACTCTTGCAGCTAGTAAAAAAGGCCTGTCGGACAGGTCTTTTTTTATGAGCTCTAGTCGTCGTATTTCACCTTTCGCTTGCCTGTCTTGCCGTCGATCTTAATAATCTTGTTTCCCTCTTTGATTTTTATATCACCGTCCCTGTCGATCTTTTTCATATAGCCTTCACCCTTGATTACAACGTCACCGTCTGGTTCTACTATCCGCTCGTACCGGGGCTTAGCAGCTTTTTTTCTGATTTGGTTTTGTTTGCTTTTGGTGACTTTTAAGGGCTGTTTAGCCGGCCTGGCTACGGAGTCTTTGTATTCTTCCGGAGCCGGGTGTTCTGGTATGACGTCAGCATTTGCAACTGGTATTATTTCCCAGGTGCCAGACAGTGTTTTCCTGATACGATTGTTCACCACTTCACCCGTGCTCCCATCTACGGTATCTCCTGTTTGCAGATCCACATAAAGCCTCACGGGTTTGCCCGTTGCGGCTTCGAATGCTTCACCTGTGGTGAGGTTTCTTTCTATGATAATTTCCTTACCGGTTTCCAGGTCGATATAGGAAGAAGATGCTGAAGCATTTCTGCAGGAGGTCCAGACAGTGCCTGATACAAACACAGCGGCAATTATTGCCGACCTAATCACAATAAGCTCTGTTTTAATTCGTAGCATAGCTGATTAGCAAGTATTAAAATCCATACCGTCGTGTTGTGGCATTTTTTTTGTTTTCTTATATTAGTAGAGATAAAACCTTAGAAGTTATGGTGTTAAGTGAGATGTGGTTTTTGGAAGGATATGTCGATTTTGAATTGCAGAAGTACCGTTTGCTTGCATATCTGAAAGAGGTAAACAGCTATTTTAATCAAACCAAGCTTTACCCTAAGCTCTCCGATGTGATCTTCCACTATAATAACCTGGTAGCGTTCCGTGATAACAAGAAGTTCTTACAGGACCAGTTCCCGAAGAAGCTGGACCAGATCAACATGCAGAAGCTGCAGCTGATGTATGAACAGATGCTGGCTGATGATGACTTAATGAGTGAGCTGGAGAATATAGCCAACTACTCCATTCAGCAGATGAAAGGAACAATCGACAGTGGTGCGGAGATCTATGAATTTGTAGAGAACCAGACGCGAATAGAGCCGGTGGGTATTCTTCCCCTGTATAAGAACGAAGGATACTTGCTCCTGCGTTATGGTCAATACACTGAAGTGAGAGCCTATACTTACAACATTACCTTATTTGAGCATCAAAATGCCAAATACAGGGGGGTGAAGGTCGAGTATGTAGACAGCTGGCCAAAATCAATAACCAACACTTACGAAAACATCAAGAGAGAGATTATTCGCTCGATAAGAACACTACCCAATCCGGCAGTTTACTCTGTAGAGACGGAACTCACTGTACCACTGGATGAGACGTTCCTGCCGATTGCAAAGCGAATGCTGGTGCGCCATCTTGCCTCAGACGGTTCAGTAGAATAAATTATCCTCCTATTTAAATGGCAAGTACCCGGATCATTTCAATCATGTCCGGGCTTATTTTTGCGTTTTCCTTTACTACATTTTCAAAAGGTGTGAGGACAAGTTCATTGTTGATCAGGCCAGCCATCACCTGAGTATTACCTTCACGAAGTGCCATCACGGCTGCGAAACCCAATCTGCTGGCCAGTACCCGGTCGGCGTAAGTAGGTGAGCCACCGCGCTGGATATGTCCCAGGATTGTTGCTTTTGTGTCGAGGTTTGGAAATCTTTCAGAGATTAGTTTTAGCAGGTGGTTTGCACCGCCAAAATCATCTCCTTCTGCGACAACGAGGATGTGAACTGTTTTCTTCCTTCGCTCATCGTAATCGATTCGTTTCAGAACTTCGTCAGAATTTGTTACAAGTTCAGGTATCAGGATGTCTTCAGCGCCACAGGCAATACCACTGTTCAGTGCAATATACCCTGCATCTCTTCCCATCACTTCCACAATAAAGAGCCGGTCGTGTGCTTCGGCAGTGTCCCTAATCTTGTCTATAGCGTCTACTGCGGTGTTTACCGCAGTGTCAAATCCTATTGTATAGTCTGTTCCTGCCAGGTCTTTGTCGATAGTTCCGGGCAAACCAACTGCAGGTAGTTGATACCTTTTGAAGAATTCCACTGCGCCGCGAAAAGTACCGTCACCTCCAATCAGTACAAGTCCTTCTATCCCAAACTTCTGTAATTGTTCATAGGCGCGTTGCATTCCTTCCTCTGTACGGAAAGCTTTACTCCGCGCAGTCTTGAGTATGGTACCGCCCCTTTGTATGATGTTTGCCACATCAGTAGTCTGCATCTGGAAAATATCACCTTCCACCATGCCTTGGTATCCCCGGCGAATTCCGTAAACATCCATTCCGTAGTAAATAGCAGTGCGTACCACTGCACGTATGGCAGCATTCATTCCGGGACTGTCTCCGCCAGATGTCATCAATCCGATCCTACTTATCGAGGTGTTGTTATTCATTCGTTGGTTAAACTAGGTGATGTCTAAAAGTAAAACTTAATAATTATACCAAACAGAACAGGCTGCCCTGGGGCAGCCTGCTTGTTAATATGCAGTATTGATTTTACAGCTCGCTGTCTACCAAAGATGCATTTGCACCGGTAGCAGTTTTTTGATTCATATCGACTGACTGAATTCTTGGCGCAGAAGCTACTTCATAGAATTCAACCCTGCCTGTTGCTACGTTATACATGCCGGCAGCGATGCCTACTTCACCTTTATTTACAAGCTCACGGATAATGGAACTTTGTTCAAGGATTTGTTCGGCGCTATGAAATGCATTAAGAGTTGCTACTTTGTCGACAAACTCAACATTCTTGCTGGTCCTGTTCTCGTTCACCGTATTCTCCTGTTCAACAGCAGGCTTGATTTTCTCCAATAAACCTGAAAGATGTCCAAGTTGCACATTGTCACATGCGCCTTTGATGGCACCGCAATTTGTGTGGCCGAGGACCAGGATCAACTTTGAACCAGCAACTGCAGTTGCGAACTCGAGGCTTCCGAGGATGCCGGGGCTGATGATGTTTCCCGCAATTCTAATACTGAAAATGTCACCGAGACCTTGGTCAAAGATCAGTTCTGCAGATGTTCTGCTATCGATGCAACTGAGGATCGCTGCGAAGGGCCACTGTCCGTCCTTCGTTGCATTCACCTGTTCCAGTAAGTCGCGATTTAGCTTAAGGTTGTTTACAAAGCGGAAATTTCCTTCTTTCAAATGCTGCAGAGCAACAGATGGTGTAATATCGTGCGGGAGAGTATTGAAATCGTGCTGAGCCATATTTTTAATTTTTAGTTGGTTTTTCGTTGATATTATTGACGTCGACAGAGTCTGTAAGTTGTTTAAGGAATGCTTTAGAGTCACCTGATGTGCGCTGTGGTGTTTCATTTTGTTCTACGAAGGCAGACACTACGTCGCGTTCTGAGGAAGCGTCAGGAACTTTGTACACATCCTTGAATCCCAGGAGCGATAACTTGATGTTTTTTTCCGGCGCCTGTGAAACATGGAAGTCCCTGATAAGATCAAGTACATCAAAGTCGATGTATTCAGTATTAGTAGCATCGATGATGACACTGCTGTTTTCCGGCAGTTTGTTTAGTGTTTCCTTGATGCTGGCTTTGTTCAGGAATGACACTTCCTGTGCAAGGGTAAGTTTGATAAGTTCTCCATTGCTAAACGTGTTCCTGGTGTAGAAAAACGACACATTCATGTTGTGGCGCAGCAGGTAGAAAATACTAATAACAATACCGATGCCAACACCCTTGAGTAGATCAAGTGATACCACCGCAAGAGCAGTAGCTACGAAAGGAATGAACTGATTCATGCCGCCTTCTTTCCACATGTGTTTGAACACCTTGGGGTTGCAAAGTTTGTATCCTGTGAAGATCAGAATCACAGCCAGTGAAGCCTTTGGTATTTTGTTGAGTAGCACCGGTATGGTGGCCACACAAACAAGTAAAAGTGTACCATGTATTATCGTAGACATCTTGGACCGGGCACCGGCAATGATATTTTCAGAGGATCGGACGATTACTGATGTGACGGGTAATCCGCCAACCAGACCACTAACCATATTACCAAAACCCTGTGCACGCAATTCTCTGTTTGTTGGTGTGACTCTCTTCAGGGGATCCAGTTTATCAGTTGCTTCAATACAAAGAAGTGTTTCTATGGAAGCTACAACCGCAATTACTATCCCGGTAGTCCAGACTGCAGGGTTTGAAAAGCCCTCCCAGTTAGGCAGTGTAAACTGGCCAATGAACTCTTTTGCATCAGATGGTACCGGAATATTCACAAGATGGCTGGGGTCGAGGTACATTGGAGATCCGGTAGCTCTTAATGCCTCGTTGATCAATGTACCAATTATAACTACAAGAAGTCCGCTGGGAATCAGGGAAAGCTTTTTGAAAGCTTTCGTCTGCCAAAGTATCAATATACTCATACCTACAAGCGCAATAATTAAAGCGCCGGTTTGAATATGCTGGAGAGATTCCAGGAAAAAATCTGCCGAAAAGCCGTCGTCTGCATCGGTACTGCGGTCTCTAACCGGCGGGTTATAGCCGAGTGCATCGGGTATTTGTTTGATGATAATTGTCAGACCAATACCCGCGAGCATACCTTCAATGACCGCTGTCGGAAAGTAATTGGCGATGGAACCCGCTTTTAGCAGTCCGAGAATGATCTGGCACATCCCTGCAACAATTACGGAGCAAAGGAAAATATCAAATGCGCCGAGATCGCTGATTGCTGTGATTACGATGGCGGTAAGTCCTGCTGCCGGACCTACGACACTTAATTGGGAGCCGCTGAGGGAGCCCACAACCAGACCGCCGATGATGCCGGCTACGAGACCGGAGAATAGTGGTGCATTAGATGCCTGGGCAATGCCAAGGCAGAGGGGGAGGGCGATCAGGAACACAATGAGTCCTGATGTCCCATCTCTTTTTAGGTTTGAAAAAATTGATGTGTTCTTTTCCATAGAATTGTTGAAACATTAAAAAATACAGGCAGAAATAATACCCATACGGACTCATCCCTGGTGGGATCGAGTCAGGAATTTAATGTTCAGCAATTTGGAGGCGGGGTAACTATATCCGGAACATGCCATCGCGGAATGCGTTCGGCACAATGTAAGGCTAGATTAAGCTGATGACTGAGAAACTTGCTTCTGGCTGTTTCCTGAAAGTTGGCATTGTAGTAGAAAGGGTCGCCGTCTTTTTTATGTTTACTCGGAATAGGTTCTTCACTCGTCCCTCCCCAGTTATGCACCTCTTCCTCGGTAATCTGACCCTTGAACAAAATCTTACCCAACTCCTTCACAGGCACAACCTGGAAAGAGAAAATCAAAAGAAAGATATAGGCAATGATTTTCCTCATCTGTCAGCAAATTAACAGTAAAAATTTTTATCAGCGCCGGTTTCCTTAATGAATAAAATGTTAAAGGAGTTCAGATCATGTTTACAATAGCCAACACTGTTGGACAAAACAGAACAGAACCTTCGGAATCCAAATAAGTTATGGTAGTTTTATGCATGGGTGCTAGTCCTTCTGTGTAAAATAACTGGCTGATGAAAAGAATATCCTTCTGTTTGACAATCCTTTGTCTGGTGTTCTCCCCACGACTGACAGCACAAACCTACTGTCCAGTCAGCTTCCCTGGTGGGGTGGCTGCAATTACTGAAGTGCAGTTGGGGGCAATTAGTAATGTAAGCTCTTCAAGCAGTACCGTTGACTGGGAAGATTTTACTAATCAACCTCCGGATACTGCATTTTTCCAACATCCGTTACTGTTGTTGGTTAAAGGTCACACTGGAGGAAACTACACAGATTCTGTTATAGCTTATTTCGACTGGAACAAAAACGGGGTGTTTACTGACACGCTTGAGGCGCTGTTTGTCGGTACTATTACAAACTCTACAGGGTCAGTAATAGATGCAGCTATTACAGTGGTGCCGGCACCTAATGTTTTTGATACAGGATTAGTGAGGATGCGGATTGCAAAAAAGAGGGCTGGTGCGCCACTGGCTTGTAACAATGCGGGGGTGGGGCAGGCTGAGGATTACGATGTATGGTTTCGCAACCCTTATTACTGTACGGGTATGCCCAATGCAGGCATTATTGCTGGTCCGCAGACGGTGTGTCCGAACACGCCATTTGTGATTTCGTCCACGCAGTTTACAATAGGCCTGGGGATGCATTATATCTGGGAGAAGAAAACTGTTTCGCAACCCTATTGGGTACCGGCCCACCTGCCTTATCC
>JAFAAT010000210.1 GCA_023426425.1 Bacteroidota bacterium
GTATAGGTGTTTTGAAGATACTTTCTTGGGAAGCCCCACCGTTTCTTGAGCATTTTTTCATTGCTCCAGGCTTCCCGTTTCTTTTTAATCTTGAGTTCAAAGGCGAGTTTCATTTTGTCCTCCCTCAACTTCTCCCGTGATTTGGCAAGTTTTTCTCTATTCTCTTTGATCTTCGCGAGGCTGTCTGTGCGTGCCTTCCGTACAGCCTTGATACTGTCTGTAAACGCCTTTCGGGCAGCAGTAACACTGTCTGTGTATTTTTTTCGAACTGCACGCGCACTATCGAGTTTTGCTTTTCTCACTGCAACCACACTGTCATTGTACGCCCGTCGGACTGCTGCAATACTATCTAGTCTTAACTGGCGTGTAACTGCTACACTGTCCTTGTATCGTTTACTTTCCCGATAGTCGCGGATGACCTGAAGGCTATCAGCACGCCTTTTTCTTACCTGAGCGACACTGTCTGCGTAGTGCTTTCTGGCTGCGCGCATACTGTCTATTACATGTTGACGCTCTTTCCGGATAGAGTCCAGCCTTGCAGTTCTTTCAGCTTTAATGCTATCCAGACGCTGTTGCCGCACCCGTGTCACACTGTCCTTAAAATGCTTGCTGCTGCGATAGGCCCTAATCACAGCAAGACTATCTGCAACATGCTTTCGCGCGGCCTTAATGCTGTCCAGATATTGCTTCTGGGCGGCGCGGGTCGAATCGAGCACTCTTTGTCTTGCCTCTCTTAAGCTGTCCGTGTTGATCCGCGATTGTGCTGAAGCACCATCAGCGAAAAGACTGCCGACGATAAAGGTGATAAACAACAACAATATACTTAAGCCTGATGCTTTGAACTGCCTTTGCACGCTATATATAACTGGGATTAGGTAAAAATTATTTCGTAAGCAGCCAGAATTTTTTGATGTGTCTGGGTGATGTCTCAAAAATAGGCAAAATAATCGGCTGAGGGTGAAGCCACAAGCCCGTCATATCCGTTTTTTAACAATCACTTTTACCTGAAAAGAGTTTTTTATAACACTGAGTAGTTCATCGGTACAATGAGCGTTTATGCGGTGCTTTGTTAATCGGTTGTTAACAAGTTGTAAAGCGCGTGTTAACGACAGGATTTTTCTTGCAAGCGCATCAATCAGGTCATAATCTTGTATCAGAATTACAGCAAAGCAGTATTTCTCAACCAAGTCTCCATTCTCTCCTTATATACAGAAAAAGAAGCCCTTTTAAGGGCTTTTTTTGTTTTTAGTCCCTACTGGAGTAAATTGAACAAAACCCCATCCATGGAAGTGGACAATAGTGACTGGAAGGTTATCAGTAAAGCGATCGACGACTGGGTGAGTGAAGGTAAGCTCACTACGGATCAGGCTGATGATCTCAGACAGAGTTTAAAACTTAAGGAGACGGGCCAACAGGTTGCGAAATATTTTTTTCTCATCGCGCTTTCCTGCACCATGATGGCTTTTGGAGCCATTTTTATTGATGAGAAACTTCTGGAGCGTCTTAAGATCTACTTCGAGCTTAGCAACTGGATCATTGCCATTGTTATGGCTGTGCTGGCAGTGAGTTGGTTTTGGTACGTAAAGAAGAAGCAATCCCAGACAAAGAATATCGCTTATGAAGTGTTTGCAGTGCTGGGCGGATTAGCTTCGATGACCTCTCTGGTCTATGTCTGTAAAGATATTGGGTTCGGCGCGTCCTATACAGGATTTTTATTCGTAGCGATGGCAATGCTGATCTGCCTCAGTCTTTTTCTGAAAAGCCGTTCATTATGGATTGCTGGCCTGGTGGCGGTAGCGGCCTGGTATGGTGGTATCACTTTCGAGCTTGGACAGGCACATTCATTTCTGGGAATGAACTATCCCGCCCGGTACACCTTGCTTGGAATGTTGTTGCTTGGATTCTGGATCCTTCAGAGGAGGATTCCCAGACTGCAGTACAGTGTACAGCTCACTTATCTGGCAGGTCTGATTGTGTTTTTTCTCGGGTTATGGGGCGTATCAATATTCGGCAACTACAGTGATTTTGAGGCCTGGCTCCAGGTAAGGCAGACACAGGTGATCGCTTACTCACTTGTTTTCGGTGCCGCTGCATTTGTATCTTTTTACCTGGGCGTGAAATACAGAGATGATCTGGCGCGGGATCTGGGAATACTTTTTCTGCTGGTAAATTTCTACAGCCGCTATTTTGAGTTTTTCTGGGACTCCATGCATAAAGGTGTATTCTTCCTGGTGCTGGCGGTTTCATTCTGGTTTCTCGGCAGATGGATTGAGAAGAGGCGGAAAGGGAAGACCTCTTAATTGACGCAGCCCATTAACTTTGGCGGCAGATGACACAACGTTATTTTCTGGAGGTGATGTATGATGGTACCTTCTTCCATGGTTCACAGGTTCAGGGTGAGATAGCGACGGTACAGCTTGAGCTCAACAAAGCATTGAGTACGTTGATGCGCAGGCAGGTGGAAACATTTGGTGCAAGCAGGACCGACGAAGGCGTACATGCTCTTTGCAATGTATATCATTTCGATACTGAGGAGGACCCACATCCACAACTTCATTATAAGCTTAATGCTATCTTACCCGCAGCAGTCTCTATCTCCAGAATATTCAGATGTAAGGAACCTTTAATTAATTCAAGATTTGACGCAGTCAGTAGAAGCTATCGGTATAGAATCTATAGACAGAAGCAACCATTCTACAACAAAAGAGCCCTGTACTACCCATTTAAGATTGACAGGACTGTTCTTGACAATACTGCGGCTATTTTAAAAGAGTACCAGGATTTTGAAACCTTCTCTAAGCGGAACACACAATCCTATACATTCCGTTGTACCATTTTCGAGTCGCGCTGGGAGGAGCATGGAGACCAGCTCCATTACGTGGTAAAAGCCAACAGGTTTCTCAGGGGTATGGTCCGCGGCCTGGTAGGCACACAGCTACAGGTAGCAAGAGGCAGGATGAGTGTGGAAGAGTTCCGGAACATAATCGAAGCCAAAGACTGTACACTTGCGGATTTCAGTGTCGCAGGGCATGGGCTGTACCTCGAGGCCATTGAATATCCGGAGGGGACGCTGGAGGAAGTATTTCTTCATTAGTCATAGAAGGCCACTACCCGCTCTCCCGTTGACTTTATGTAGCCTCTGTACATGCCTTTTGTATTGAAGGGCATGGCGATATTTCCGTTTCTATCCACGGCAATAAGGCCTCCATCACCACCGAGCGCGGGCAGAAGTTCCAGAATGAGTTTTGACGACGCCTGGTCAACTGACTCTCCTGCAAGTTCCATACGGTCGCTCACGGATTTGGCAACTACAAGGCGGATAAAGTATTCACCCCAACCGGTGCAACTTACTGCACATGTATTGTTGTTGGCATAAGTGCCTGCTCCAATTATGGGAGAGTCACCAATCCGGCCGAATTTCTTGCTCGTCATTCCACCTGTACTTGTTGCAGCTGCTAAATTTCCATGGGCGTCTAGAGCTACAGCTCCCACTGTACCATATTTCCAGTCTTTGTTTTCTATTTGTCGCAAGCCTGACCTGCGTCCTGTATCCTGTTTTTGCCTGAGTGAATCTGCAAGTCTGGCTTTCTGTAAATTCATCCAACGAGAGTGCGTGCGGAAGTATTCACGGCTGACAATCTCGCAACCGCTTTGCCTGGCAAAACTATCTGCGCCAGCACCAGCCAGCATGACATGCGGGCTATATTCCATTACGGCCCTTGCGGCACAAATAGGATTCTTTACTGTCTTTACGCCAGCTACAGCGCCTGCAGCCAGGTTGCTGCCATCCATAACAGAAGCATCCAGCTCATTTGTGCCTTCTGCAGTAAACACTGCACCTTTGCCTGCGTTGAATAAAGAGTCGTTCTCGAGGGCGCGGACTGCTGCCTCAACAGCATCCAATGCTGTACCACCCTCTTTGAGGATGGCTTCACCCGCATCCAATGCTGTAGTGAGCCCATCCCGGTAGGCAGCCTCTTTTTGAGGTGTCATAGATTCCCGGGTGATGGTACCGACTCCACCGTGGACCACAAGTACATAATTAGGAGTTTTGACCTGAGCCGACAGAGTGAATGGTGTCAGTAAGACTATGGTGACGAGGTATTGCCAGATACGCATGCCTTAAGGTAGTAACTAATTCAGGAAGGTGCAAGCTTGATGCCTGAGGAAATCCGGTTCTCTGTTTAAAGGGTTTTAACAAGTAGAATAGCCGGAACTGATTAAATTGTGTGTGGATTAGCTGACATATGAACTGGAAAGAAATCAAGTGGAAACTACGCTACTATGTACAATTC
>JAFAAT010000246.1 GCA_023426425.1 Bacteroidota bacterium
CCTTTTCCGTTTATAGAATGGTCGTATTTGCGAGTCAGTTTCTTCAAGTCATCCAATCATCTACAAAGTCTATCAACCGATGCATGTACCATTCTGACGTTATAGTAGTAAGCAATTCCGTGCCACCACGGGCGGGAACTATTTTCATGTTGTTAAGGAAAGGTGAAGTGTACTATTGATCCCTGTCTGGAAAAGAACACCAGATGAAAGAGCGGGTTCAGATACCGACTTCGCATTTGAGCTTGGGGAGAAATTTGCTTTTGCAGCCCACAGGTAAGCTGCGGGACCGCACTCTGACAATCAACCAGTTAACTTCTATTTTGCAAAGCAGGTGTTAACGATATGCTTTTAGCTCGTTAATCGGCCTCATTCATTCGAATTAAAGAAGCAGCATTGTCACTTTTGTGGTCGTAACACTTGAAACTACAAAAATGAAAGCACTACTCTTTTGCCTCTTTATGATCCCGGCTATCGCATTTGGACAGGAATTTACATATACCAAAGTTCATACTGAGGCAGGCGGAAAGGACAACTTCAGCCTTGCTGCAAATAAAGTGGAACAGACGGAAGGTATTATTCAGTTGCAGGACAACAGGCTGGTCATCGACGGCAAAACCTATGAACTGGCAGCTACAGAAGAACCGGAAGTGTACAAGATTCGTAAAGGATATGTTCGGTTTGTGCATCAACATGAGCAGCTGGTAGCAGTGAGAATCTACAAGCACAGTATGGTACGCAGCTATATTCTCGGCGAAGAGGCACTTGCTGTGGCTGGAAAATAATCCACTAGATCAAAAAGAACTAACCTCAATACATGAATAGCGAAAGGCCGTCGCAACGCGACGGCCTTTGTTTTTGTTTTGCATTCTTATTAGTCATGAGCATACCTGCTCCTGGAGTTTGTGGTTGTAGCCGCACCTGTTTCCGGAACGCGGTGCGTCATCAACGATGCTCCGATCTCCAGCACACCAAAAATTACGTGCGGGAGGTACACATAGTCCGCAAAGCCGAATATCCATGGTGAAGCAGCCAGGAATAAACCGCCAAGCAAATCTATTGTGAGGTGGGCAGGCACAGACAAGACTTTGAATGCGCCGTATTCGTAGTTAGTAAATGCACTATACACCAGCATACTGGCACCGAGCACTACAGGCACCCAGGTTTCCGGGCCGTTTTGCATAAAACCAAAGATCCAGGGTGAAACAATCAGTAGCATGCCCATAAGATAATCCAGTATGGCGTGCACTTTCGTGGGAATAAAACGCATAACATTTCGTTTTGGTTACGATAGCAGTTTAAATTCCCATGCCACGGAGAACTTTTTCAGGCGGCAAACAAGAGCTCCTAATATTGTTTTGGCGATGCATTAACGACTGCCGTAGAGGCTGCATCATCGAACTCCGGCAGCGGGTAGCCCAGGCTGATCATGACATTTTCCAGAAGTTCCTCTTCCGAAGGATCGTATTTACGCGCTATGGAAAATCCATTGAGCCTGGCCCAGGCCTGCCATTTCATTGCGGTAAGTGGATTTTTAAAATCGGAGAGAATAGTATAGATGTTCAACCCCGTCTGCCGGGCAATGAGTTTGATGAGTAAAACTCCCTGTGTCTCGTTCAGGTCTTTGATCCTGTCCTCAAACTGGGCACGCAGCTCTTCCTCTTTTTGGCGCACAAATTTTTTCTTCTCCCTGCGAGACGAGGTATTGTCCAGATCTGCATCAATTTCTTTGAAGATTTTAGTCGCTGCTTCCACGTAGGGCAGGATCGTTGTGACATAGTAGCGGGTCTGGTTGAAACGGTAGCGCTCCTCATGGCTGGCCCAGTTCCTTGTACTTTTGAACTGCACCTCGTTGAGCCGGAACATCAGGATCGTATCCTGGTCCTGCGCCTGTGCCGGAAAATGTAAGATCAGGAAAATGGCCAATAAGGCCAGGATTCTTGCCATACCTTCCGTAAGATCAAGATTTATACCAAATAAAATGTCTCTGTCGGGGAGCACACTAAAATCAATGCTTGTGATGGAAATTACCTCAACCACAAAACGTATGATTTAAATTATTTTGTTTGGAACCCCTCAAAATACCTCGCGAAACGCGATTTCCTGCATTTCTAATGAAAATAGGGTTAAAAAACCTGCATTTTTGTGTATTTGAATACAGCAACTAAAAAGGTGTTTTCCCCGCTTCCAAATTCTCGAAAATGAGCTATTACTGATTTTCAATGGATTATTCGTGAGGTATTGCTTAATACCTTCCTGCTACCTACCAGATTATGCCTTGATTACTCCCTGATTACTCCTTGATAAGCCCTGATGAGCGCCATATTTTCAAATGCAAAATTCAATAATGTTCATTTTAGGGCATTTTACACCCGTTTTTGAGCCATTTTAAAAGCTGAATAGCGCTCTGGTAGCGGCTTTTACCCACCTTGCGCAAGGTGAGTCAGGTGCCCGCAATCAGATCGTTTTTACCTTTGCAAGGACTTGTGCTTTTTGACCTGAGCTGGCAACCCACAGTTTTGCGCCAGGCGACCGGCATTTTAACTGCAAAATGTTCTGGTGAGTTGGAAGGAAAAGTCCTACCTGCGCCCTACGCTGGTCCACCCTCTGCCCTACAAGTGTCCTATAAAACTGCTGAAAAGCTGCGATTCCCCACCAGAACTCCCGCTGCTAAGGTTGCAGCTAGCCCAGCCAAAACACCACTAACTAACATGATTTTGTAATTTTATGTAAACCAACAAGCTAAATGAGAGCCCTGCTACTGCTGATTTGTGTCTGCCTGAACTTCGTGACCGCTGCCCAGCAGGTGTATGAGGTAAAAAATGGCACTGTGCGCTTCAACTCGGAAGCCCCTCAGGAACTTATACATGCTTCCTCCGATCAACTTGCAGGGATCATAGATCCTGTAAAAAAGACCTTTGCATTTCGCGTGAGCATTGCCTCCTTCATGGGTTTCAACAGCCCCCTCCAGCGGGAGCATTTCAATGAAAACTACATGGAGTCAAGCCTCTATCCTGAGGCATTTTTCAGGGGGAAAATCATCGAGGATGTGGACCTCACCGCAGATGGAGAATATCACGTAAGGACGAAAGGAAAGTTGAAGATTCATGGACTGGAGCAAGAGCGGATCATCCGGGCGATCGTAACCACCAGGGACGGAAAAATGTCCGTCCGCTCAGATTTCGAAGTGTTCCTTGCTGACTACAACATCAAAATTCCCAGGGTGGTAAATGAGAAACTCTCTCCCAAGATAGATGTTTCGGTAACAGCCACCCTGGCACCACGGAACTAACTACATGCACAGGATACCAGGCCTTCTGCTGTTGCTCATGCTTTGCTTTCTGCAGGGAAACGCACAGGTGCCTTTTACGAAGGAACTCTGGCTAAATGAGTCTGGCACTCCGGTCACAGTAAACGATCTTCTTTACCAGCCCAATGGGTTTATTTGGCTGGCGACAGATGAGGGGGTTTACAGGTTCAACGGCAGACAATTCACCAGGATACCAGATAGCAAAGACCGTTCAGCTACAGCACTGGCCCTATGGCAGGGTGCTCTATATGCCGGCTATGCAGATGGCTCATTCGCCGCGCTTGCCGGGGATAGCATGGTAAGTCCCGCCCCGGCTGTGAACTTCCACTCCGCTATCACCTCACTGAATGCACAGGGACCCCTCTTATGGATTACTACTGAAGACGCAGGATTGTTTTTGAAGATGCCGGATGGTCAGCTGCAACTAAATACCGGCTCAGGATTAACAGACGACTATGTGTACCAGGTTGTAGCTTCAGGAAAGACTGTACTGGCCGCTACCGATAGAGGAATAAACGCCATCACACTACAGGCTGGCAAGACCCATATCAGGTCCATCAGTGCTGCGCAGGGACTACCGGATAATATTGTCCGTGTGTTAAAACAAATCCCGAACACGAGCAGATACTGGATAGGCAGCCATGAAGGCGGACTGGCCATCTATGATGCAAAGCGCGCCAGGGTAGAACAACCAGCAATGCGTCATGCCTGGGCCTGGGGCCAGGTGAATGATATCCTTCCGTTGACTGAATCTAAAGCCTGGGTGGCCACTGAAGATGGTTATCTGCTGGAAGTATCACTTGCCGGGGACTCGCTGGAGGTGAAACCCACTTCGTTCGAGGGATTAAGACTTTATAAGCTTGTAGCAGATGATGCGGGAAATATCTGGTGTGCTACCAACAAGGGACTGCTGCTAAATACGGCCCGGTATGCCAACCAGATTACACTGCCTACTTCTTTGAGACAATTCACAGGATTGACGAGCGACAAACAAAATAATCTCTGGTACACACAGAACAACCGGCTATATAAACTCTCACTAAACCAGGTGCCGTACAAGCCCGAACTCGTGCTTACTGCACCGGACACCATCACTGCAATCTATACCCGTAGCGAAAATGACGTTTGGTTTGGGACACTGAGAAAGGGGCTTTACCGTTACAGGGGCAGCATTCAGCACATCACAGAAATCCCACAGCTGAAGGAAGGATTGATCCTAAGCATTACAGGACTTGAAGATGAGATTTGGGTGGCAAGCCTCAATGGCGTTGAACAGATCCAAACGGATGGCGAGCAACTGAAACACCTGCGTCACCACGACAAGGCTTCAGGGATAGGAAGTGATTATGTGTACCAGCTATACCCCGATAGCAGGGGAAGGATGTGGATGGCTACAGATGGTGCAGGCATAGCTATGTTTGATGGGGAGAACTATCACAGATGGGACAGCAGTGGAGCCACCGGTGAAGTAGTCTATAC
>JAFAAT010000141.1 GCA_023426425.1 Bacteroidota bacterium
GCTGTGGACTTTCAAGTCCGGAACTCACCAAAAGATCATCTGCATGCACGGAGTCCTTGTCTTTCTAAAGATTCAAGAGAGCTTCTTCCTCTTGTGATAAAGTAACAAACAGTTGTTTCTGAATCGACTTCTTGCGCGGATTGACATTCCAGTTCATCAGCTCAACAAGATCCTCTGCACTGGTTATCATAGCAGCAATGTTCTTTCTGATGAGATGATTAGGACCGCCAGACTTGCTGTCGAACACTCTACCGGGAAAGGCAGCCACTTCTCTGTTATAGCTGTTTGCAAGGTAGGCAGTTATCATCGCTCCTCCTTTCACATCACTTTCAACTACTACTGTGATATCACTCATCCCTGCGACAACTCTGTTTCTCACAGGAAAATTATGTCTGTCCGGACCTGTGCCCGAAGGAAACTCAGTAATTATTCCACCGTTCGCAATCATCTCCTCTGCAAGACCTCTGTTGCGATATGGGTAAACCATATCAATCCCGTTCCCCATGGCTCCGACTGTGGGGAATCCGTTCTTCAGTGCGGCTTTGTGTGCTATAGTATCAATACCGAGCGCAAGGCCGCTGGTTACCAGCAGGTCTTCCTGGCCGGCCAGCCCATCAAGGAGCATTTCGCAGGAGCGCTGGCCATAGTCCGTGTTTTGTCTCGTCCCCACAATAGCCAGTACCTTTTGTGTATTCAGATTTGCATTCCCCTTGTAGTACAGGAGCACGGGCGCATCGTCACAGTGAAGGAAGCGCTTCGGGTAGTTCTCATCAGCAATAAAGAGTATCTGGACTTCATGCTTTAAAGCAAAGTCTAGTTCAGTCTCTGCTCTGCCAAAGACCTCATCTTTTACAAATTTGACAGCTTTGTTCGCTCCAATCAGGAAAGAAAGGTCTTTTTTAGAAGCGTTGAAAATCTCTGAGGCTTTTCCAAAGTGAGACAACAGGACCCGGGCGGTCTTGGGTCCTACGTCCGGAACAAAGGAAAGCGCTACCTGGTAAAACAGCTCGTTTTGTTGGTTTGGCAGCATATTTGGAGATAGTAGAATAGGGACAGTTATCTTTGAACCTGAAAATAGAGAAAAATGATAAAAAAACTTCCATTCCTGTTGATGATCATTATGGTAGCATTCATAGCCTGTAGCGGCACTAAATCAGCCATAAAGGAGATTTCAGGAGAGGGTACAGTCACACAGGCGCGGACTAACGATATTACTTACATTAAAATGCACCGTTCCGCTTGCTTTGGAAAATGCCCAGATTATATAATAGAACTCTATAAGAATGGACTGGTTCGGTACACAGGGAGAGGATTTGTGGATATGATGGGTATTTATGAGAAACAGTACCCACAGCCGACAGTGCAAACTGTATTTGATGCGTTTGACGAGAAGCGGGTAGATACCACCCAGGATGTATATGACCTAACGATTGCTGACCTTCCCGGTATTTATTATACCATAGAATATGGCAGTAGAACGAAAAAAATAAACAATGCCCATTTTGGACCTGTGTTTCTCAGGGATTTGGCAAACCTGGTAGACAGCACTATTAAGGTAGACAGAAGCTGGACAAAGATTTCGGATAACCCTAAAGGTGACTAGTTACCAGAAATGGTTATTTAAAAAAAGCTGCTCTTTCGAACAGCTTTTTTGTTATAGGTGAAGTTTATCTTTTTTGGTAAGCAGTTCTTCCACTGTTTCCCGGTACATTTCATCTGGTACGCAACAGTCAACGGGACAAACCGCAGCACATTGGGGTTCTTCATGGAAGCCCTGGCATTCAGTACACTTATCCGGCGTGATGTAATACACGTCTACTGCCCTTGGGGTGTGTCTTTCGTCAGCATCAGTTACTGAGCCATCCATTAAAGTATAGGAGCCTTTTACCGAAGTTCCGTCAGCAATTGCCCATTCTACCCCACCCTCATATATTGCGTTATTAGGACACTCCGGTTCGCAGGCACCGCAGTTGATACATTCATCTGTTATCTTGATTGCCATTGGTCTTTAATTTGGGTTAATGGCGACAAAGTTACAATTTCGCGCCAGAAAACTATAAGTGAATGGTAGTGCTGGAAAAAAGGATTGAGCTGTTTTCAAGACTTGGAAAATATATGCTTTCGGACTCGGAAGAATGGGCCGCTGTGAAAGAAAGGGCAGCCTATGCAAACCCCTGGTTTACCCCTGAGCATATAGATTTAGCAATAACACACATTGCTGAGAATTACCTTGATATCAATAAGCTACAAAACTGGATCAACTCCTATACCCTTCCTGTTTCATCTGTGAAAACAGGAATTGTGACTGCAGGAAATATACCACTGGTAGGATTTCACGACTTCCTCTGTGGTGTGATGAGTGGCCATAATCTACTGCTAAAGCTTTCGTCGAAAGATGAGGTGCTGCTTTCCCATCTAATCGAAAAATTGATTAGCTGGGAGCCTGAGTTAGCGGCTCAGATACAGATTGCAGACAACCTGAAAAATTGCCAGGCATATATTGCAACGGGTAGCAACAATACCAGCAGGTATTTTGAGCAATACTTTGGAAAATACCCGCACATAATCAGGCGCAACCGTACTTCAGTAGCTATCCTGGAGGGTGACGAATCTGAGGCTGAACTAAAGGAGCTTGCAAAGGATGTATTTACCTATTTCGGACTGGGATGTAGAAATGTGACCCAGGTCTGTGTGCCGCAGGGATATGACTTTAACCTGCTGCTCGAAACGTTTGCTGGTTATGATCATTTGATGTTGCATCATAAGTACAAGAATAATTATGATTATCACCTGGCAATCTACTTGTTGAACAAAGTACCCTACCTGACAAACGGATCTCTGCTCCTTGTGGAGAACAGCCTTCCTTTTTCGGCAGTAAGCGTCTTGCACTACCGGCACTACGAAGACATGCGCGCACTGGCTCATGAACTTCAGGAAAGCGGGAATATTCAGACACTTGTTGGGCGAGGATTCACGCCTTTTGGATCTGCGCAAAATCCTGAGCTCAATGAGTATGCAGATGGTGTCGACACGATGGCGTTTTTGTGTAGCTTGTGAAAAGCTTTCTTTAAAAATAATCCAATAAAAAAGCTGCCGTGCAGGCAGCTTTTTTATTGCAAATCAGATGGCTAATTAATTACTGGATCGTAATGGCAACAGATTTTACAAGTGAACCATTTTCGCGTACAATCAAATGATAGACTCCTGGTGCCACACTCACTTCTTCAGAAAGCTGCGTTGAGCCTTTCATCAGTTTACCAGCATAAACATCTTTCACCTTTTGACCTGTAACTGAGTACAGAGCAACATCAGCATGGATGTCGCGGTCCAGTTCCATTGCTATGTTAATCCTGTTTTGTGCTGGATTAGGGTAGACAGTGATACTATTTAAAGAACCAGCTACACCAGCTACGGATGTGGCTCCGTTCTTCATGACCAGGGTGAAGTCGTTACTAAACTGTCCGTCCTTAACGCGGAATACTGCAAGCATATCTTTGTTGTAACCGGCAGGTGGAGTCCAGTTGAAGGTGCCTATCACCTCGTTACCGGCTGTGGTAGTTGTGAATGTAGCCGGATTGGCCATTTCGAAAGCGGGGCTGTAGGCTTCCATTACCAGCGTGTTGTTTGAATTTACGTCAGCTCCTTTGATTTCGAAGGAAAGTTGCTGACCTGCATGGTAATAGACATATTGATAGCCCTGGCTGGTATTGGAGTTATATGGAGTGACCATCTGGAAATACGGAGATACGTTGCTGCCACTGGGGATTACTACGTACTGCATATCTCGAATGATTTTACCAACTGCAACACCGTTCTTATATTCATTTACTTCGAAGGACTGTACAAAATTGCCGACAGTGTCAGGTGTCCAGGTGATTTCTCCCGTTAGGGGATTCATGGTGAAAGGGCCGGAGACATCTGCCGAAGGAGATACAAATCCGTCGACTGTATCCATCTGGAAGGTGACGGTACTGAAAGTACTGATGGGAGTATTCAAAGCCCAGGCAATGGAATCGCCGTCAGGATCATAGGGTAAAGGATTGTAGGTTGCCGGCTGGTTGACCGGGAAGTAAGCGACCGGCATGGCCATGAAGCCGGGAGTGCTGTTATTGTTTACATCTACATCGAGTTCTGTGAACAACATCATACTCTCATTGAGTGGTGTCGCCATGTTCAATATAGCGCCGTTGCGGCAGCATTCGGTGCTCATGAGACGGTACCTGCCGGGAGCAAGCGTAATTGTGTCGTCATACACGCCCACTTCAACTCCGTAAGGAAAGCTGGGAAGTAGTGCCGTACTCAGGGCAGTATTCAAGGGGATGTGTAGTGTCTGTAAGAATGTGTAGGTAGTAGTGACGGGATCATACTGATATACTTCGATCATGGTGTTCGTGTACATAGGCACACCCATAGTGTCTCGGTAGTGAGTGAGCTTTACGATGTATCCATTTGCTGCGCTGTCGTAGTGTGCAGTAAGATCACCGCCCATGAGGTGGGTGGCTTTTGCAGTTAAGGCTACTGCAGAGAGCATGAGTAAGGAAAGTAATTTTTTCATATCCGGTTTCTTTTGAAGGTTGAATAATAAAAGACACGGATAGGAGGCGTGCGGTTGGAAAATATTACAATTTAAAATAGAAAAATATAAAAAGCAATAACCTTCAAGATTATTGCTTTTTACCCCTACTGAAAGGGCTATTGAATTTACCAAATGGTATTTAGTCTACGCTACCTCTGCGGATGAAGCCGATCAGGAGGGAAATAATTGCCAATACCAACAAAGCGTGGATCAATCCACCTGCGTTCCATACGAATGCGCCTAGTAACCAACCGATTATCAGGATTACCGCAATCAAATACAATAATGATCTCATAGCTCAAGAGTTTTATGTTCAATAGGTAGGATAAAAGACTGTGCCACGGTTGACCTTTGGTGCATATTGCGGAGCCGGGCAAAGGTTTTGTATCGGGAGCTATGACATCAAAGTTTAACCCTTAGGTTTAGGTCTGAGGCTTCAAATAATAGTATCTTTATCGTTTGTATAGAATCCGCACATGAGGGTGAAATATTTGGTCTATGGAATAATACTCGCGCTGGCTGGTCTCCTGTACTATCTATACGCGAATACCAGGGTCTTCGCTACTTCTAATGAATATTATGGCATATACAAGGAAGTAAACGGGCTTCAGGAGTCGGATGCTATCTCGGTGAATGGTGTCAAGATTGGGTATATCGATGACATCCTGATTGAAGACGGAAAGCATGTAAAAGTGGTGTTTGCTATTGATGAGGATCTGAAAATACCGGAGGGGACAGTTGCCTCAATTAGCCGCGGTGATTTCACAGGTATGAAATCAGTTCATTTGAAGATAGGGAGTGGTCCGGGAACTTTGCCGCCAGGGAGCAGACTGATTACCAACGTGGACAGCACCCTGGTGGATGAATACCATGCAAAGGTGGAGCCTATCATAAGAAACAGCATGTTTATTTTGCGGACTGCGGATTCTGCTATGAGCCAGTTTAATTATATGGTTGTGCAGGGTTGGGGGGTGAGAACGCAGGAGGAGATTGAGAAGTTTCGCAGGGTGACTGGCAATTTTGCCAGAGTGTCTGAATCGGCGGACACAAAACTGCAGGCCGTTAGTACGACTCTGGATAGGGCGCAAAAAGCATTAGGCAATCCTGCAGAGCGGAATGCGTCTATCAACGAGTCGATGGCTGGTCTTGAAAACTCCAGCAGTAATCTGGCTTCAAAAGACCTAAAGGAGGACTTCAATCAGCTACGCACAAACATTCAGGGAATTTCCCGTTCGTTAGCGAAATTGAAGGACAATAAAATGATTAATGACACAGCTCTGTACACAGACCTGACCAAGGTAACAGACTCGATGGCAAGGTCGATGAAAGCCATGAAGGAGAATCCTCCAGCGATGAGTGTCTTCGGAAAGAAAAAGTAAGGTCTATTCCTACAGATGGTCAACTGCTAATGGCTCAGAATCAATCATTTAGGACATAAGAACTCAATTAGATTAAGAGCTGATTCAACATTAGAATAGTCGTTTGCCTTTAAACTGAAAGGAGCACTAATAGTCAATATAAAATGTTGACTTCAAACTATTTAGCGTATCTACTTACAACCTCGCTTCTGTGCTAGGACGTCCTGGAATAGTCATCCAGCAACTTACGCTCTTTTCTGCTCAGGCTGTCGATTCCCTTCTGATTGATCTTTTCTAAAATACGGTCTATCTCTTTTTTCTGCTCTGCCTTGGATAAGTTGTATTTGTCCTCCTGAGTCAAGAATTTCCGTTGCGTTTTTTTATCAATCATGATAAGCTCTGGCTTATAGATCATGATCAGAATCAGCAGAATGCCCGGAAGCAGGATGCCCAGGATGGGTAAGAGATTGACTGCAAGCACCTGGGGAAACATGAGTAAGGCAAACGCCATACCGATCAAAGCGCCGCCCAGGTGTGCCGCATGTCCCACGTCGGTACGCTGGGAACGGATTGCGTAAATGGTGTAGAGTACATATATGATTCCGAACACCCAGCCGGGAAGAAAGAAGATGTTCATGGTTGGAAAGAGGGCGATGGAGGCAAAGATTAGCCCGCTGACGGCACCGGAAGCGCCGACGGAAGAATAGCGATGGTTGTGCTGATGGATCAGTAAAGCCAGCAAATTTCCGCCCACCATGCTGGTGAGGTAGATGACGAGAAAGGGTATTACGCCTAATTTGACCTCAAGCCCGCTGCCGAAGGCGAATAAAACAAACATGTTTATGGCAAGGTGCAGCCATGATATATGCAGGAAGCCTGATGAAATAAACCGGACGTACTCCCTGCGTTCGCGAATGCTGTGGATGCTAAAGGAATATTGTTGCATAAAACCTGCGTCCTTGATGCCCCGGTAGGAGAACACAGCTGTAGCGGCTATCAGTGCGATAGTTAATACCATACTTTAGTAAATGATTGTTGAAAATAGGAAAACCGAATCTAACAATATCATTGGGAGCATCCTTTTAACTAAAAGTTAGAGGCAGTGGGTACTGGATTTTATGCTGATACCGGATGAAGAAATCGGCGATCATACTGAACCTGGCGAGAGCGGCGCTTGTAGTGCTGGCATACAAAGAGATAACCCAGCCGAAAGCTACCTTGATAGCTCCGGGGACCGGGCGGTATATTGCGGGATATGTGAAGAGCTGCTACCAGATTTCGAGGGGATATTTGAAAACATTATTAACGGGACGGCGTGCGCGGGGGGCGAGGAGGCTTGGAAATGTGTAACTGAGTTTGGCGTACACATCAATTATAGAA
>JAFAAT010000146.1 GCA_023426425.1 Bacteroidota bacterium
TCTTAGGATACCGACCGCTGTCACTGGTGTGGAACCGGAATTTCTGATACTTGCTTACCAATGGTCTTGACGGGAACTTTTTATGGTCCCTGATATCCGCAAAATTGTAGGCGACAAACCGGCCCAGTTTACAGGATGAAAACACAAAGGATACGATAAGGGCAAGTGCGATTTGGTGCCATTGGAAACGTTTCATAAAAATCGATCAACTGCTTTGAGGTTTTTTGTTTGTGTGAAACCTCTGCAAAGGTTCCAAGATACGTGGCATTGGAGGATTTTATAGTGCGTTTACTTCTTACACAGGGAAAATGGGGACATCGAGGTTTCCGGGATCAGTAGTAGTAAATCGTAGTCGCATCTTTGGAACACGGGTCTTGTGACCCTCGGATGTGATTCTCTATAGTGCTGCCTGCAATATCGGCAAATTGACCGATATTTTGAAATATCGGCAAATTAACCGATATTCGTTTTCATGGTAGCTGTAATACTAGGCGACGTAATCAATTCCAGGAAGGTTTCCAATCATAGCATATGGTTAGCGCCCCTGAAAAAGCTGTTGAAGAAGTATGGCAGCAACCCCCGCACCTGGGAAATTAGCCGGGGAGACAGTTTTCAGCTTGAGGTGTCGAAACCCGAACTGGCATTAGAGGCGGCCCTGAGGATCAAAAGCCTGATAAGATCACTCGATGTGAAGAACCTGGACGTGAGAATGGCTATCGGGGTGGGGGAGAAGTCCTACCAGGGACGATCAGTCACTGAGTCTAATGGGGAAGCCTTTATCAATTGTGGGGAGAAGTTTGAAACGCTGAAGAAGATCCGGCAGAACCTGGCTATTCAGACACCCTGGCCCGAGGTGGATACAGAGCTCAACCTGATGTTAAGGTTTGCTTCCCTGGTGATGGATAAATGGTCGCAGCCTTCGGCGGAAATCATGCACCTGCAGCTCATGACCGCAAGGCGTCTCACGCAAAAGGAACTTATCCGGAAGCTGAAGTTGAATCAATCCTCCATCAGTGAACGCCTCACCCGGGCAAGAAGTGAAGAGATTCTCGAACTGGAGGTTTTTTACCGAAACCTTATCCTGAAACAGCTAAAAGCATGATACTACTGATCAAGCTATTCCTGGCTCATATTATCGGCGACTTCTTCCTGCAATCAAAGCAGATGGTGAATGACAAGGAAGCAAAGAAATGGTCATCTCCTTATCTATATCTCCACATCCTCCTGCATTTTGTACTCATCATTGCCTTTGTGGGATCGTTCAGTTTCTGGTTACCTGCATTGCTGATAGCGTTTTCTCACGGAGTTATTGATCTGTCGAAACTTATCTTTCAGACGGACCAGACAAAGAGGAATTGGTTCTTCATAGATCAGGGATTGCATCTGATGGTGTTGTTTGCTGTCTGGGCATATGCCGATGAGATGGAGAGTATCGATCTATGGTTTTCAGGAACGAATGTACTGGTATTGATAACCGCTATTCTGACACTGCTTACACCTGCTTCGCTGGTGATCAGGACCGTCATTGCCAAATGGCCACCGGAAAAACCACAAGGTGAAAGCCAGGAGTCGCTACAGGATGCAGGCAAGCTGATTGGCTACCTCGAACGCCTGCTGATTTTTACGTTTGTAGTACTCGGCAAATGGGAAGGTGTAGGTTTCCTGCTGGCTGCAAAGTCTATCTTCCGCTTCGGAGATCTCAAAGACGCCAGGGATATGAAGCTTACTGAGTATGTGCTGATAGGTACCTTACTGAGTGCTGGCATTGCCATCCTGGTAGGTATGTTAGCCGGGGGATTGCTACAACATTGAAGTGTTAACTGTCCTTGGGCTCACGCCTTGGAATTTCCCCCGCCGTCATCCCGGGGCCTGACCAATGAAGATGCCTAAGCTATATTAACCCGGGATCTCGGCGGGTCCCTAAACTATCACCTATTTCTTCCCCCGCTTCTTCGGCTTTCCGTACTTCTGCTTCATCAGGTCGGCGTGTCGCACCTTGCGGTTGACCTTGCTGTTCTTCGCAGATTTTTCATGAAAAGCTGCACCGGCACCTTCGCGCTTCGGCAGCTTAATATGATCGGTCTTCATGTACACCTTCGGCTTCTCATCTTCAGTAAGTACCGATGATATTTCTACCTCCCCAGGCAATGTTAGCAGGGGCAGCTGGTAGTTCATCAGCGTCTCAATCGCTGCAAGTTCTTTTTCCTCCCTGGGAGTGATAAGCGCAATAGCCTCACCGCGCCTGTTTGCCCGTCCGGTTCTGCCGATACGGTGGATGTAGTCCTCAGGCACAGTGGGCAGGTCAAAGTTGATTACATGTGTCACCTCAGCGATATCAAGACCCCGGGCTACGATATCCGTGGCTATGATCAGCCGGTAGTTACCCTCCTGGAATTGTTTAACGGTATTGAAGCGGTGATTCTGTTCCTTGTTGGAGTGAATGACACCCACTGTGTCTGCATATTCGTCCTGCAACGAGTCAAAGAGCTGGTCGGCAAGTCTTTTACTGGCAACAAACACGAGCACCTTAGTCATATCTGTATTCTTACGAAGCAGGTGCTTCAGCAGGTTCACCTTTGTATAATAGTTAGGAACCTTATAACCTGTCTGGCTGATATTAGCCAGTGGTGTGCCTGTGGGTGCAGCCTCGATCCTTTCAGGGTCCTTAAACCAGGTCTGCATCAGGATTTCAACATCTTCTGTGATGGTTGCAGAAAAGAGCAAATTTTGTCTTTGCGGCGGCAACAGGTTTAAGATGTTGTTAAGCTGTGTTCTGAAGCCTAGGTTCAGCATTTCGTCCACTTCGTCAATTACCAGCTTTTTGACGGTTTTTAGTTTCAAAGCACCGTCATAGGCAAGGTCCAGCAACCGTCCGGGTGTGGCTACAATGATATCTGCACCTTCCTCTACCAACGCTTTTTGAGGACGCATATTTACTCCTCCGAACACACCAACTACTTCGAGGCTGGAATAGGTAGTCAGCTTTTTCACCTCCTCCGCGACCTGGAGCACCAGTTCTCGCGTAGGAACCAGGATGAGCATTTGTGGCTTGCGTTCTTTTGAGAACTTGAGCTGGCGCAGGCAGGGCAGCAGGTAGGCGAAAGTTTTTCCCGTGCCCGTTTGTGCAATGCCGCATACATCTCTGCCCGACATGATGACGGAGAAGGCCTTGCGCTGGATGGTCGTAGGCTGCGTATATCCCAGGTCAG
>JAFAAT010000173.1 GCA_023426425.1 Bacteroidota bacterium
CCGTCTTTCCCGTGCCGGGGTTATCTTCCATGAGAATGTGCCCACCAGCCAGGAGACAGGTGACTACTGCTTCTATTTGTGTTCGCTTGCCCCTGATGACCTTTTCGATCTGAGTGATAAGCTGCTGAATGGGGTCGGTTTGTTGAACCGGTAGGGATGAATCTGTGATTGCGTCCATCTGGCTATTTAGCTTTTGTCCAATTTACTCAATAAAAAGTCCTGCATTTTCAGCAAGACCATTAAAAGTTTGTAAAAATATTCCCGCCGGCCTATTTGCTTTGGAGGCGTATGACCGGAACAAGCATTTCTTCAAGCGAGATACCCCCGTGCTGAAACGTGTTGCGGTAGTAGTTTGCGTAGTAGTTGTAGTTGTTGGGGTAGCAGAGGAAGACCTCTTCCTTTGCAAAAATGAATGTTGAACTGACATTTGGCTTTGGAAGTCCTATATCGCTAGGGTCGCGGAAAACCAGCACATCGCGGTTTTCGTACTGGAGATTGCGTCCGTGTTTGTAGCGAAGGTTGGTGGTTGTGGCCCTGTCGCCGATACACTTGCTGGGAGTTTTTACACGAACCGTACCGTGATCGGTAGTGACGAACAACTGGATGTCTTTATCAGCGATCTTTCTGAGTGCGCGGTGCAGGGGAGAGTGTTCGAACCAGCTCACCGTGAGGGAGCGGTAGGATATTTCATCACCGGCAAGTTCCTTCAGCACCTCCATTTCGGTGCGTGCATGCGAAAGCATATCTACGAAGTTGTAGACTATGACGGTGAGGTCGTTGTTGAGGTAGTTGTGGATGTTGTCTTCGAAAAGTTTGCCGTCGTCGTTGTTGGTGATTTTGACATACTGCCATTTGAGCTTGTCGAGTCTAAGCTCCTGGAGCTGGCCTGCAAGGAACTTTTCCTCATGCAGGTTTTTGCCTCCTTCTTCGTCGTCATTCTTCCATTCGGTGGGGAAGTTCTTTTCGATGTCGACGGGGAGCATGCCTGCGAAGAGTGCATTGCGGCTGTACTGGGTGGCTGTTGGCAGGATGCTGTAGAACAAATCTTCCTCGATGATCCTGAAGCTTTCGGTGACGATATGCTGGATTGCTTTCCATTGATCGTAGCGAAGGTTATCGATGAGGATGAGAAAGGTAGGTTTGCCCGGCTGGATGTGTGGGGCAATTTTCTTGCTGATGACGTCGTGAGAGAACAGTGGTGCGTTCTTCTTGTCTTTGATCCAGCTACTGTAGTTTTTGGAGATGTATTTGAAGAATTCTGTGTTGGCCTCTGATTTTTGAGATTGGAGGACCTCCATCATTTCGGAGCTGTCGCTGCGGGCCATTTCCAATTCCCAGTAGACCAGCTTACGATAGAGTTCTTTCCATTCCTCATGATTGGGATTGTTGCTGAGGGCCATGAAGAGGTTGCGAAAGTCCTGCTGGTAGGCCAGCGTAGTCTTTTCAGAGACCAGGCGGCGGCTGCTCATTATTTTTTTAAGTGCCAGGAGCACCTGGTTTGGGTTGACGGGTTTTATGAGATAATCGGTGATCTGGGAGCCGATTGCCTCTTCCATGATATTCTCTGCTTCGTTCTTTGTGACCATGACGACAGGGAGCTGGGGGGCAATTTCCTTGATCCTTGCCAGAGTTTCGAGGCCCGTGAGGCCGGGCATGCTTTCGTCCAGAAGCACTACGTCCACGACCTTTTCTTTGAGCAGTTCGAGTGCGTCATGACCATTGGTTAGAGGGGTGACTTCGTATCCTTTGTTCTTCAAAAAAAGTATCTGAGATTTCAGCGATTCTATCTCGTCATCTACCCATAAAATTTCACCCTGTGGAGCCATAAGTATGTTTTGGTTCTAATATTTTAATACGACTAAAGTTACACTTCTAAGCTATACGAGCCTGTTGGATTAAAGCTAAATTTACAATTGGTTGTATAGTAAGAACGTAGAAACTGAAATAGTATTGCAGAGGATTATGAAAGAAGAAATAAACATCAGGCCTGCCGTGGCGGAGGACTGTGTAAGACTGCTGGAGCTGGTGAGGGAACTGGCGGAATATGAGCGGGCGCCGGAGGAGGTGACAGTGAGTGTGGAGCATTTTAGGGAGAGTGGATTTGGGAAGGCTCCGGTGTGGTGGGCTTTTGTGGCTGAGGTGGGAGGAGAGGTTGTAGGATTTGCCTTGTATTATATCCGGTACTCGACCTGGAAGGGGCAGCGCATGTATCTTGAGGATATCATTGTAACGGAGCGCTGGAGGTGCAGGGGTATTGGAGGCAGGCTTATGGACAGGCTGATTGAGGAGGCGAAGGGGAAAAAACTACATGGGATCAGCTGGCAGGTGCTGGAATGGAATGAGCCTGCGATTAATTTTTACAGGAAGTATGGGCCGAGGTTTGATGGCGAGTGGGTTAATGTGGCTTTGGATGTGTGAGGGCCGGAGCAGGCAGGTGGGTGTCCCGGGTTAAGCAGCAGCTTGCTGAAAGATGGGTAGAAAAGGACAGGTTGCGACAGGTTTTTAATAGGGTTTATAGGGCGCAGGCAGCACAAAAGGTGGTTGCAGACAGGTCGGAGGCAGGGCTATTGCCAGGAGCTGGCGAGGCACTAAACAGCGGGTATTTGGAGGAAGGTTTTATTCAAAAGCTTTTAAAAATGAATCAATCCATTAAATTTGAGAATGCTAAGAAAGATAGCCTGCATAGTTACCCTGGTTTTTCTTTTCCATACAGGGAAGGCGCAGAATTTTTATAGTGGCTCTGAGTTTGGTGTATCCGGAGGATTCTCACAGTACTTTGGTGATTTGAATGATGGCTATGGGATGGACTTTATGCGTCCTGCATTTGGAGGTTTTGCGCGATTCCATATGAATCCTTATATCTCGGTGAAGGGATCATTGAATTATACTTTTGTGGGGTATGACGATGCGCTTTCCAGTAATCCTTTTAACGTCAAGAGGAATCTGAGTTTCCGGAGTCATATTATAGAAGCGGTGGCTCAGGCTGAGTTTAATTTTTTCCGGTTTTCTACGGGTGAAATAGGGAACCGGTGGACGCCCTATCTTACTGCAGGGGCAGGAGTTTTTTATTACAGCCCTTTTGCCGAGTTCAATGGCCGGAGGTATAATCTGCGGGATCTAGGGACGGAGGGTCAGCATTCGGGGTTTGATGACAGGAAGTATAGTAGTCTGAGTTTTTGTTTTCCGGTAGGTGCGGGTTTCAAGTACTGGCTAAGGCCGGGTTTGAATGTAGGGTTTGAGATTGCGAACAGGTTGACCCTGACGGACTATTTGGATGATGTGAGTACTACCTATGTGGGTTCCAATCTGTTTCCGAACAATGATCCATTGAATCCGAACCCTGCTTATTATCTGCAGGACCGGTCGATAGAGGTGACTCCTGACGAGCCGTTGGGAAGGGTGGGTAAGCAGCGAGGGAATTCGAGCACGATGGATCAGTATATGATGTTCCTTTTCCAGATATCCATTCAGCTCAAGGTGTATAAGTGTCCTGCTTATATGAATGGGGTTTGGGAGAACTATTAATTGGTAATTGTCAATTGTCAATTACTATAATAATTATATCCACTTTTGCTTTCCCGGATTGCCGGGACTATAGCACCCAATCCCGGAAAGGTTGGGAAGTGGCAAGGAGTATCAAAGTATCATCAGCTAGTCACTAGCTATTCATTACAGTCATTGCCTAGTCGATAGTTAATATTTGATTTGGCAGTTTTACATGCAGGATGGTCGGGACGATAGTGCCCGCAGCGAAGGGCTGAATGGCGCGGGGAGCCGTGGCATTCAGCTAATTAACAGGTTATCCACAGAAATTCACAGTAATTCACAGTCTGTTATACAGTCTTGGGGGATAAACCCGCCAGGGGCTTGCATTCCCGTTGTTTATCTGCAATATATTCATGTGGATAAATATGTTTTATCTGGATAGTGGAGAATTGTGGGAGTTTGTGTTATTTTGTGTAAAATCCAGTGTTTTCGGGTATTTCCGTGTTATGACAAGCTTTTTCGGCGAATATGAAGTTGCGATAGATGCCAAAGGCAGGTTTCTCCTGCCTTCGGGATTTCGCAAGCAATTGCCGGAGGGTGAGAGTGAGCGGTTTGTGATTAATCGTGGATTTGAAAACTGCCTGACATTATATCCGATCAGCATCTGGAATGCATTGGCAGAAAAAATCAACAAGCTCAACGATTTCAATCCCAAGGTTCGCGATTTCAAGCGCCTGTTCCTGAACGGGGCGACCTTGGTGGACATGGATAGTGCGGGCAGGCTGCTGTTGCCGAAAACACTTCAGGAGCATGCTTCAATCAAAAAAGACATGGTATTCAGTGCGCAGGGAAATAAAGTAGAACTATGGGACAAGGAAGAGTATCACAGCTATATCCGTCAGCGGTCGGGCAACTTCTCTGACCTGGCGGCTGAGGTGGCAGGAGGGGATTTTTTTAACCCATTTGAAAATATCTGACAAATGGGTGAGGGCAGCTTTTACCATACGACAGTTCTTTTACAGGAGGCTGTTGACGGCCTCGCAGTCAAGCCTGAAGGTGTGTATGTAGATGCCACTTTTGGCGGAGGTGGGCACAGCAGGGAGATCCTTCACCGACTGGGATCAGAAGGGAGGCTAGTAGCTTTTGACCATGATGCAGATGCCTGGAGCAACAAGCCGGAAGACGAAAGATTGGTTCCGGTGACAGAAAACTTCAGGTATCTGAAACGTTTCCTGAAGCTGCATGGCCATCCACGGGTAGACGGTATTCTGGCTGATCTGGGCGTCAGCTCCTGGCAGTTTGATACAGGAGAGCGTGGATTCTCGATCAGGTTTGAGGGTCCGCTGGATATGAGGATGGATCAACGGGGTGAGCTGACTGCTGCAGATGTGCTGAAGACCTATAGTGAGGCAGAGTTGCACAAGCTGTTTGAGCAGTATGGAGAAGTGAGGAATTCCAGGCAACTGGCGAAACATATTGTAACGAACAGGCACAAGGGAGTACTGAATAGTATTGGTTCATTGAAGGCGATGATTTCGCCGGTGATAAGAGGGAATGCCAACCGATATCTGGCTCAGGTATTTCAGGCGTTGAGAATAGAGGTGAACGATGAGTTCGGAGCGCTAAAGGAATTCCTTATCCAGGCGGCGGAATGTCTGAAGCCGGGGGGCCGGTTGAGTGTGATCACATTTCACTCGCTTGAGGATAGAATTGTGAAGCAGTTTATCCGGAAGGGCGGATGGGAAGAAAAGCAACCGGGAATCTTTGGGAATGAAAAAGCAGAGTGGGTGTTGAAGGAGGTGATTAAAAAGCCGCTGGAGCCCACAGAAGAAGAAATAAAAAATAACCCACGTGCAAGGAGTGCACGCTTACGTATAGCAGAGAGAATATAAATGCAGGAGGGACTATACATAGAGGAGCAAGAGCCGCAAACGGCACAGCCGCAGCGGGTTCGCAGTGACTGGAAGGCGCTGGTTGACAAGCTGTCGTATAATGGGATAGTGAGCAATATACCCTTCCTGGCTTTCCTGGTACTGCTATGTGTGCTTTATATCACCAACAATCAAAGGACGATAGATGCCCAGCGCGTGCTGAACAAGAGGAATGAAGAACTGAAGGAGCTACGCTGGAAATATATGGATGTAAAGTCCCAGCTCATGAGTGCGGGGATGGAAACGGAAGTGATACGCAATGCTGCACCACTGGGGTTGAAGCCCATGATGCTGCCTGCATTCAGAATAACTGTGGACAGTGTAAAACAGCAAGTAAATTGAACGTAAAAAAGGACATCAGATTTCGGGTATATGTCGCATTCACGGGAGTCTGCCTTCTTGGGGCGGCCATTATCGTGAAGGCTGCCATCATACAGGTGGAGGAAGGTCCTGAATTGCGGGCGCTTGCTACTGAGATGCGAACGCACAAGACTGTGCTGCCCGCTGAGCGCGGCAACATTTACACGGAAAAAGGTGAGCTGCTTTGCTCTACTATTCCACAGTTCGACCTGCGTGTGGACTATTCCGTGATTAATAAAGATACCTTCTACCGTTATGTGGATACGCTGGCGGGAGCGATGGCTGGTTATTTCAAAGACGCGAAGAAGGCGACCTACAAACAGAAGCTTATTGCATGCTTCAAAGGCAAGGAAAAATATTCTTTGCTTAAACGAAACCTTGCCTATCATGACTATCAAGCGGTGCGTACATTCCCGATTTTCAGCAAGGGCAGACGTCTTGGGGGCTTGATTTCAGAATCGAAGATTAAGAGGATTAATCCTTATGGGATGCTTGCCTACAGGACGATAGGGTTGTATCGGGAGAACGCTCAGACTATAGGACTGGAAGCCACTTATGACAGCGTCCTTAATGGCAGTAGTGGCAGCAGGCTGGACCAGAAGGTGACTGGAGGTGTCTGGATGCCTGTAGAAGGTTCGGAAATAGAACCGCAAAACGGGAAGGATATAGTAAGCACTATAGATATCAGCATACAGGAAGTTGCGCAACACGCGTTGATGACCGTGCTGAAGAAATATGAATGTCTTTATGGTACTGTCGTGGTGATGGAGGTTGAGACTGGTAAGATTCGTGCGTTGGTGAACCTGGGGCGTCAGAAGAACGGCAGCTATTTCGAGGATTTGAACTATGCCATGTTTCCTACGGAGCCTGGTTCAACATTTAAGCTTGCCACCCTTACTGCGCTATTTAGTGATGGGCTTGTTTCTGCTGATAATCTTGTGGATTGCGAGAATGGTCAGAAGCAGTTTGCTAACCGGGTTATGCATGATTCCCATCACGGACTAGGAG
>JAFAAT010000200.1 GCA_023426425.1 Bacteroidota bacterium
CCCCACATCTCCTTGCACCAGCCGGTTCATTTGCTTGCCAGTCGCTGTGTCCAGCCGGATTTCCTTAAGTACTCTCTTCTGCGCATTTGTGAGCTGAAAAGGAAGATGCTCATTATAGAACCGGTTAAAGCTCACGCCAACTTTGTCAAACACATATCCGGGCTGTATGGTGTGTTGCAGCCGGATCTGTGCAATCCGCAGCTGCGAAGCAAAGAGTTCCTCCCATTTCAGCCTGTACCTCGCTGCCTGCATATGTTGCTCTGAATCCGGAAAATGGATCCATCGGATCGCATGATACCGGCTGCAGAGCTTGTAGTGAGCAACCATTGCCGCAGGAAAGATTTCCGGCAGATCCGCCGGTTTAACCTTCTCAAACAGCGACTGCGTAATCTTGGCAAATGAACGGTTGGTGATTCCTTTTGCCTTCAACTTCTCGGTCGTAGTGTACACAGGCTGCAGCCCGGATTGTGCCGTTTCAGCACTAAGCAGGTCTACATCAGGATGTGCAATATTCGGTAATCCATTGAAAAACGAAACCTTTCCATAAACAATGTATTTCTGGTTTTCCTTTAGCGACTGCTTCATCCGTTCAGCGCCCTGAAACCACACAAGCTCAATGCCGCCGCTCTGGTCGTGCAAGGTGGCCACAAGCCGCTTTCTCCGTCCCTCACCTTCCATGGTCACATTGAGCAATACCCCTACAAGCTGCACGTATTCAGAGGTTGAAGTGATTTCTTTTATCCGCACAAACTGCGTACGGTCGAAATACCGGTAAGGATAGTGGTAAAGGAGGTCCTCAAACGTAGATATTTCCAGTTCCTTTCTCAGAAGCTCACCCCGCAGCGGACCCACTCCTTTCAAAAATTCAACAGGCGTCTCTAATATGGAATTTCCCTGACTGATATTCGTCGTTTGCTACAAAAATAGTCAAGCTGGGGTAACATCAGTATGCGTTTAGCTCAGCACTGGTGGAATAGATTTGGTGTATTTTATTTTCTGGTAAATAAAGACCAACAATCTTCCAATTCAATCAACTTCTCTATATTTTTAATATTCTCAATCACTCCAAAACCATCATCTATGAAGAAAACTCTACTATTCATTACAGCTATCCTGATAAGCTGGCAATTTCTCACCACAGCTGCCAAAGCAGGGCATTTCATGTATCCTGTTCCCATCGAGGAACGTGTGGCAAATTCAAGTCTGATCATTGAAGGGAAGGTACTGTCCCAATACTCCTTCTGGAGTGAGGGTCGACAAAGCATTTATACTTCCAGTCAGGTCCAGGTACTTAAAAAACTAAAAGGGCAACTTAGCGCTGAAGTTATCGAAATCATCACTGAAGGTGGCACCGTTGAAAACGAGCGGATAACTCATACGGGCACGTTGTCACTCTATCCCGGGCAGATCGGGATATTCTTTTGTGCCAGGGCCAGCTTTTCGGGAATTCACCGTCCTGACGCCTATATGGTATTTTCCAGTTTGCAGGGCTTCATACAGTACGATTTGCCCACAGGTACAGCCAGCCACCCCTTTAAAACTTATCCTCGCATTTCAGAGGCCAGGGACGAGATAGTACACGCAACAGGCCTTCCTTTTGAGTCTTTAACCCACGATCCCGCTCTGGACAAAGCGGAACAACAGCGTCCGCACCTGAAGACCACTGCCACCCCCGTAATCACCACTTTTACCCCCGCCTTGGTCACTGGCGGTACGCAGATGTTGCTCACTATCACCGGCTCCAATTTTGGAGCTGTACAGGGCACAGGCTTCGTCGAGTTTCCAAACGCAAATGATGGCGGCGGCTCCTATGTCAGGCCTGTAGCCTCCGACTATGTCCTGTGGTCAGACAACCAGATCATCGTACGGGTTCCCTCTTCCGTGGTCAATCCTTCCGGCGTGGCAGGCAGCGGTATCTTTCGCGTCACCAACAGCGATCCATCCACCGGAGTGAGCCCGTCACCACTGACGATTATCTATAGCCACACCAACGTAAATGACGGTGGTACGCCCGCTCAGCCAGACCTGGTAAACGACAATGGTACGGGTGGATACACCTTCCAATATAATGTCAATTTCGCCTCTAATACGGCGGCAACTGCTGCATTCAGCAGAGCGCTAAGCTCCTGGTGTCCAAGCCAAGTCAATTGGACGGTAGGCGCACCCACCGCAGTGAACGTGGCAGCTTTGGACAATGTTAATGTGGTCCGTTTCGATGTCGGAACTGAATTGCCTGTTGGTAATGCGGGAAGGCTTACAAGTTACTACACCGGGTGCGGACCGGTAGGTGGTCCGTTCAACTGGTACGTGAATGAAATGGACATTGTTTTTGATGATGCAACCAACTGGAACTACGGTCCGGGATTACCCTCATTCTCACAGTACGATTTTGAGTCCGTGGCTTTACACGAACTTGGCCACGGTATTCAGCTGAACCATGTGATTGACCCCACCAACGTCATGCATTACAACATCTCAAACGGACAAACTAAACGAACACTTAACGCAGATGACATCGCAGGGGGGACCTACGTAGTAACCAAAAGTGCTATTCCTAATTCTTGTGGTCCCACTCCAATGATACCATTCCCTTGTCCGCTTCCTGTAACGCTATTGGAATTCAATGGACACTATTCAAAGGGTGAAGGAGCGGCAATGGCCTGGCGCGTAGCCGACGAGAAAACTATAGATGGATACGTCCTGCAGCGCAGTGCAGACGGTACTGCCTTCGACAATATCGGTTTTGTAGATGCAGTCAACGGCACTGGTGAAAGGGAGTATCACTTCGTAGATGCTGACTTCAAGGATCCATCCTATTACAGACTTCAGGTTAAGGATCTCACAGGCACCGATTCCTATTCGAATATCGTAAAGATCCGCCTCCAGAGTGCTCCGGCCGTAACAGTGTACCCCAATCCTGCGGGCAATACAATCAACCTGAGGTCACCCGAACCCATTGAGAACGGCGTCTTTACGCTAAGATCTTCTACGGGAAAGCTGGTATTTGATCAACACATGCAGATCCCTAATGGTACAAGGGAGTTTGTCATTAAGATATCAGAACTGGCTCCCGGCCTCTATTTCTACAATCTGATTTCCGGAAACAACCAATACACAGGCAGGTTTACCAAACTCTGACTCACATCAACTTGTGTAAAAAAAGCTGCCCCAGTGGCAGCTTTTTTAAGTTGGTATGATAATGTAGCAGCTTATCAAAAAAACCAAAAATATGGACGTGATCATTCAATCGCTGGGATTTAAAGCTGGAGCAGACCTGGAATCTTTTGTAAGGGAGAAACTTCAGAAACTCGATGGCAAATCAGACAACATCATCAATGCAGAAGTAACACTATTCATTGGTTCTGAAAGAGATCCAAACAACAACTTCTGTGAAATCCGTCTCGGAGTACCTGGCAATGATCATTTCGTCAAAAAAGGGGCAGCAACTTTTGAACTGGCTATTGTCGATGCTGTTAACACAATTCAGGAACAACTGGTAAAAGCAAAAGCCAAAATGAGTGATCGCCGGCCCTGATCGTTCAAACAGTTGAGTTAATCCTTATCCACAGCCATTACTGTTCGGAGGCTAAGTTGCTTTGCTGCATACATCACGGCATAGATGCTTTCCGCATTCGCCTTCCGGTCCGGATTAATCACAACCGTAGGCTCTGCATCGTCAGCTTTGCTGACTACCAACGAAATAGCCGCTGCCAGTGAGTCTTTCATCACCTGGTTTGTGCCGACAAAGAACCGTTGCGTAGAATCTATCGAGACCACCACAGTCTGCTTAGCCTTCGTATCGCTCTGACCCTTTGGGGTCATCACCTTAATCACGTTGGGGTTGGCCAGGGTGGAAATGATCAGGAAAAACAATAGCAGAATGAACAATATGTCGTTCAGTGCAGATGAATGGGTTTCCGGCTTTTCTCTAAGATGCTTTCTCAGGTTCATCAGCCTCTATTTTGTAGGTTCCTGCAGAATGTCCAGAAATTCTACAGATGCTGCTTCCATCCTGTAGACATTCTTATTAATCTGAGCATTAAAATAGTTGTAGGCAATATAAGCCAGCAGTCCAATGATCAACCCAACTGCCGAGGTAACCATCTTTGTGTAGATACCACCTGCGATATTCTCAAGTGAGAAACCCTGATGCTGTATGTTGAAGAACAGGATGATCATACCGGCGATCGTACCCAGAAAACCAAACATGGGCGCAATACCTGCAAGTGTTGAGAGGATTGAAAGGTTCTTCTCCATCTGGTACACCTCCAGTTTCCCGGTTGCCTCCATCGACTTCTCAATATGATCCACAGGTTTCCCAATTCTGCTGATGCCCTTCTCAATCATTCTGGCTACAGGACCCTCCGTATTCTTTGCCAGCGATCGTGCAGCAGGCAAATTTCCACTGGATATATGGTCCCGGATGCGAAACATAAATGATGTATCCTGTTTAGACACTTTGCGGATGGCAAGTAGTCTTTCCACGAAAACATACACCAGCAAGAGGGAGCAAATCAAGAGCGGTATCATCAGCACACCACCTTCCTGTAGTAAATAAAAAAGGGAGATCTCCTTCGGTTCTGTAGCTTCCGCCGCAGCCATTTGCATAGCAGTGTCAGCCTGCAGTAAAATGGTTAGTTTCGTCATGTGTGTTCAACTGATGGTTCAAATGTAACGATAACACTGTTTAAAAAAGGGTTAAAACTCAGGTAATGAACATGATGTTGAAAACTGTCCCCCGTTCTAAAGCGCCTGAATCACATAACAAAGCCCGGTAGCTTG